>CADBHR010000096.1 GCA_902794475.1 uncultured Methanobrevibacter sp.
CAAAAAAATTGATGAGAATGCAAATGCATTTGCGATACTTATAATTGTGGCAATAGCCATTTGGATATTGGGTTTCATATATGAAAGAAGAGACAATGATGAGGAGGAATATTAGATAATGTTCCGTTTATTCACGGTTATATAAATACTTTATAACATTTATAAGAGTTGATATTATGAAAATAAGAAGGATAATGCTGATAACGTTTCTGTTATTGGCGGCTTTGACAATTGGCGCTGCGAGCGCAGAAGACAATAACGCCACTTCAGTTGACCTTCAGGTCGCTGATGAGGGAGATGATGTTATTGGACTTAAGAATTATGATGAGGATGAACATTACATCTATGTATATAACGATGATAATGATGAGGAAATTGATTTGGATGATGATTCTGCTACTGTTGCGGAGATATATCTGCCGACCGGTACAAACAAAGGTAGTTTTAGAATCTACAATGGTGAAGTTGAAGTGGCACGTTCGGATATAAATCAAGATGATGGTCATTGGATGATTGATGAGGGGGATGATGAACTTTTAGATGGTTATCTATTTGTAGGCGACCTTAATTTAACCAAGATTAAAAATGGAGATAGGCTCTCATTCATGTTCCTTGAATACAAAGATAATCAATATGTTGAATTAAAGGATATGACAGTATTTTGTAAAGTTAAAATAACTGGTTCAACCATGACATTGACTGAAATTGATGGCGATGCTAATATTCAGGTCAATGACATTGACCTCAGCAAACCTGATGAAAATTTCGCCTTTGTCAATGTTACTGAAAGGATAGGAACCTTTATAATAACAGTTGGAACTGATAGTGAAGAATATGTGGTATTTAAAGAGAATCTAATGACTACTAATAGGATATATTCTGAATCTGAGGATGAATACGGAACTCAATATTATTGTTTTGCCTTTTCACTAAATGATTTAAACAATTACGTCGCTCAGTATCTTGATGGTGCAGATTCATTCGTTGATTTGATTGACAAAAAAGTCATTTCATCCGGTGATGATATGTATTTCGAACTCCTTGAGGATGAGAATGATGAAGATTCAGAAATAACTTCTGAATACTTGACTATCACTATTAAAGATGGAAAGATTTTATTTGATGATGATGAATATGAAGTGGATATTGATTATGATGAGTTGAACATTGTCATGGAAGAAGGATGGAATGAAACAGTAATACTTTCTTATGAAGTTAAAAAGGGCATCAAAGGTAAAATCTTAATTCGTCTCAATGTCAATCAGGCTCCTGCATTTGAAAAGGCATTGTCCGAATTGGTGCCGGATGAAGATGATGAAGACTTCAATTATTATGATATAACTATTGCCGATTTGAACATAACTCAAGCAGGCGAATATGTGCTGCACTGCTATTTTTATGATGAAAACGAAAATCAGTTATATCCATATGATGATGAAGACCCTGAAAAATTAGTACTGATTCCTTCCCAAGTCATAACTGGGGAAAATGCAACAATTTGGGTCAATCCTGTTTCTATATCAGTAGATGAGGATGATATAACTGTCATTAAAATCAATGTGACTGATGGTCAGAATGATGATGAAGTGGTAATATATGTTGATGGAAATGAAACTCCAATCATAATTACACTTGGCAATTGCACAATGAATGATGATGGAAATTATACAATCACATCAGGTCAATTAAAGCTTGGAGTGGGTAATCATACTTTAAACATTACCTGCAAGGGAACCAATAATATTGCTAATGTCAATATACTTACAGATCTTGAAATTGAACTTGCGGATGTACCTGTCTACACCACACTCAAGGAGGCTTTTGTTTTCATCAGCCTTGAAAGAAGTGTCATCACTGAAGCCAGAGACATCACAGGTTTAGTTAATGTGACCATAACCGACAGTGAAGGCAATGTCATAGCCACTATAGAAAAGGACATTGATGATATAAACAGAGATCTTGATTCAGAATCTCTTGTAATATGCACTAATGAAATGAATGTTGACCTGAATGGAACCTACACCGTTTCTGTCAGATATTACAATGGAAACAAGGGTTTGGTTCAAGAGAAAGGCAATGTAACATTCAAAGAATTGAGTGCTGATGATTATGGAATCTCCATCAAGGATGTCATTGATGACGATAAGATAATCATATTCGATGAGCTTCCATTGGATAATGACATATTGGTTGCAATTGACGGAAACGAACCTTTAAGATTCGATGAATCAAGTTTAAGCAAGGAAGTTTCACAAAACAAGACCATATACTTCATAAAACAGGATCAGCTTGGACTTACAGACGGTCCTCACTCAATAAGTGTTTCCATTGAAAATGGTATGGACAGCATAATTCTGGCAAACGTGAATGTCACTGTGGATTTAAAGGAAAACGTTGATCCTGCATTGACAATTTATGTAGGCAACATTGAGGTTGGAAATGCTGCAATCGTGTTAATCACTACCAATTCCACATTCACAGGCAATGTCCTCGTGCAGGTTGCAAACAAAAACTACACAGCCAATGTCGAAAATGGTCAGGGTAACGTTTCTGTCACCGGTTTGGATGTGGGCACATACAATGCAACCGCAATTTTTGCAGGGGATGCATTTTTCATAAGCAGTGTCAAAACATCTACATTCAACGTGACTGCAAAACCAGTACAGCCTGAGAAAAAGGATGATATAAAACCTGTTGTCAAGAAAAACACTGTCAAATTGGTCCTTAAAAAGGTAAAGGTCAAAAGATCAGCCAAAAAGCTTGTTCTTCAAGCTACCTTGAAAATCAACGGTAAGGCTGCCAAAGCTAAAAAGATTACCTTCAAGTTCAAGGGTAAAAAATACAAAGCAAAAACAAATAAGAAAGGTGTTGCAAAAGCTATAATTAAGAAAAAAGTCCTCAAAAAGCTCAAAAAGGGCAAAAAAGTTACTTATAGTGCAACATATGGTAAAGTTACCAAAAAAGTAACTGTGAAAGTCAAAAAGTAATTGCTTCGGCAGTTACTTACTTTTTTATTTTTTCGCTGCCAAAAACACCACTCTAATTTTTAATGAAGCTTCAATATTTCAGCATCTCTTCGATACAAAATTCACTATATTTGTCGCTTCTTTAAGTATTTTAATCAGACATTTTTGGCGAATCTAATTTTGTAAGTTGGTGTAGAGTTAAAAATAGTTTTTCAAAAAAAACAATAAAAAGCATAATAATAGCTACTATGCTTTTGGTTGCATTAATTAACGTTTTTTTTTCATTTCAAAAAAAATAATTAATATGTTTTTAATAATTCCTGGATGTCTTTGATTACCCTTTCAAATTTGACTCCGTAGCCGTGGGTTGAATCTCCGACAGTTTCCTCTATTGCCTTTTTGGTGAATTCACCTGCAATCTTTGCGGCTGAAGTGGGGGTTTTGCCGACCATGGTTGAGCCTACAAATGATGAGGCAAAGACATCCCCTGTTCCGTGGGATACGTGATCTATCTTGTCATTGTATACCATTTCAATTGAGGATTCGTCCTTGTCCAGGACAATCATTCCCATCTCATTTTCCTTGTGGGTATCTCCCTTTAGGATAACGTATTTTTTTGTAAACTCTGCAAGCTCGTTTGCCATTTCCACCATTTCTTCGTTTGTGAATTCTTCCTTCCATGGCTTATGCAGGATATAGCATGCCTCTGTTGTGTTCGGTAGGATGAAATCACCCAATTTACAGAGCTCGCCCATCTTGTCTGCAAATTCCTGATCGAATCCGTTGTAGAATTCTCCGTGGTCTGCCATTGCAGGGTCAACAAATACGATTCCGTCGGGTTTCAGTCTAGAGTCTATTATGTCCTTGATGTAATCTAGTTGTTCTATTGAAGCTATGAATCCAGTATATATTGCATCGAAATAGATTCCTTCCTTTTCCCAGTGCTTTTGGATGGCCGGAAGGTCTTCTGTTAAATCCCTTACAGTGAAGTCTGTAAAGCCTGCAGTGTGTGTGGATAAAACAGCGGATGGCAATATTGCAGTCTCTATTCCAAATGCAGAAATTATAGGCAATGCAACGGTTATTGAGCATTGTCCGTAACAGGATATGTCCTGTATTGTTAATATTTTTATTGTGTCGTTCATTATTTCAACTCTATTATATATAAGTTAATTTGTATATTGCTTACAAAAATATTTATATTTTGGTATTATTCATTCAATTGGATTTTGATTCAATAATCCTTTTAACCCAATTTTTGAATTCAAATCAACCATATAACAATAGTTATTACATCTTTATAAATCTTTTCATATGATTTAAAAAAAGAATAGAGATGGGTTAGAATTTTTTGATTCAACATTTGTTTTAAGGGAATTAACTATTTCGGCTGATATCGCAATGATTTGTCAAAAAACTCTTTTAAAATCCCATGGTCACTGAATATGTATGCGTGTTATATTTAGAGGAAAATGGGGGACCATGTTCATTTGCAATTTTTTGAATTCACCATCTCTTGAAAGTGCATTACTGCGCTTTCACTCAATAGTAGGTCAATGCTATTTAAAAAGTTTTGGTAACCAATCGGTCACCATGACTGATGTGGAACCGAAAACTTTATATACTTCAAAAACAAGTCAATATAGCCGACTGATTTTTTGGAGGTATTATCATGAACATCACTAAACATGTAAAATCTTGTCCTATAGAATTGGTTGTAAAATTGATTAACAAAAAATGGGTAATTCAGATAATGAGAGATTTATTTTTCGGTAAATCCCGTTTTCATGAATTCAAGGAAGACAAGCCTGATCTTTCAAATAAGGTCTTGAGTCACTGTTTGAAAGACATGGAAAACAACGGTCTGATTCAAAAGATTGTCGACAAGTGCGACAAGAAGAACGTCAAGTACATATTGACTGAAAAGGGCAAATCACTCAACAAGGTGATATATGAAATTGCCATGGTGACCGTTGACAGCGAAAACTACTCTGACATAATCAGGGATGGTCTTAAAACAAGTTTTAAGGAAAACCTGTTGTAGGCTGAAAAATTAAATATTTGGGTTTCGGTGTGGACCCTAAAAAACTACTTTTTTTCATTAACTTTAATATACAAAAGAAACTTAATTATTATTGAATAAAATATTTTAGGGGACAAAATATTGTTAGATATAAAATTATTCAGAGAAAATCCGGAAATAATCATGGACTCTGAAAAGAAGAGATTCAGAGACACTGAAAATGTGGAAAAGGTAATAGAATATGACACCTTATGGAGAGAAGGTGAGAAAAAGCTCAATTCCTTAAGGGCTGAAAAAAACAAATTATCCAAATCATTCAAAAAGGCCAAAGAGGAAGGTAATTTGGAAGAGGTAATTGCCAGATCAAAGGAAGTGGCGGCTGAAATTAAAGAGTTAACAGCCAAAAATGCGGATTACCTCAAGCTCAGAGACGATTACAGATACAAGGTGGGCAACATTATCGATGAGGATGTTCCGATTTCAGACACCGAAGATGACAATGCGGTTGTAAGAACATATGGAGAAAAGCCTGAATTTGATTTTGAAGCGCTCAACCATGTTGATTTGATAGAATCAATTGACGGTGCAGATTTGGAGACAGCGGCTGAAATTGCAGGAGCAAGGTTTTACTATCTGAAAAGAGATATTCTACACTTGAACCTGGCTTTGATTCAATTTGCACTCAATGAATTGGAAAATGAAGGTTATATTCCAATGCAGACACCATTCTTTGTAAAAGGGGAAGTTGCAGCCGAAACTTCCGAACTTGGCGAGTTTGAAGAGACCCTGTACAAGGTGGAGAACGAAGACATGTACCTGATTGCAACCGCCGAGCAGACTCTTGCCGCATTTCACCGTGACGAAATCATAAGTCCTGATGAGTTGCCGTTAAGATACTGCGCTCTTTCAACCTGCTTTAGGAAGGAAGCGGGTTCACACGGTAAGGATACCCTGGGAATTTTCAGGGTCCACCAGTTTGAAAAAATCGAACAGTTCATCTTCTCAACACCTGAGGATTCCAAAAACCAGCATGAGAAACTGATGGAGGTGACTGAAGGAATCTATCAGAAACTGGGTCTTCCATATCAGATTATAGCAATCGTGTCCTCTGCATTGAATGACAATGCAGCCATTAAATATGACCTTGAGGCATGGTTCCCTGGATCTGAGACATACAGGGAATTGGTTTCATGTACCAACTGTAAGGATTATCAGGCACGCAAGACCAAGACCCGTGTCGGAAGGGCAGGTTCCGGTGATGCTCAGACATTACA
>CADBHR010000097.1 GCA_902794475.1 uncultured Methanobrevibacter sp.
TGAATATATTGAAGGAATCCTCGGCAGGAAAATGAACGAATTGGAAGAAGGAATGCTTGACGTAATGTTTTCAGAACATTGCTCATACAAAAGCAGCAGACCTTTCCTAAGGGCCTTTCCAACCGAAGGGGAAAACATTATCTTAGGTCCGGGTGACGATGCAGGACTTGTAAGCGTAACCGATAAGTATGCATTAGCAGTGGGTATGGAATCACACAATCACCCATCAGCTATCGAACCATACGGAGGAGCAGGTACCGGTATAGGCGGAATTCTAAGGGATATCATATCCATGGGAGCAATGCCTATTGCACTTCTTGACTCCTTAAGATTTGGACCTTTGGAAGAAGACCAAAAATCAAGATACTTGTTTGAACATGTTGTTAAGGGAATTTCCGATTACGGAAACCGTGTAGGCGTTCCTACTGTCGCAGGTGAAATAGAATTTGACGAATCATTCAGGACTAATCCTCTCGTCAATGTAATGTGTGTGGGGCTTGTCGAAAAGGACAAAATCGTAAGGGCACAGGCACCTAACATTGGTGATGTATTCCTTTTGATGGGCGGAACAACCGGACGTGACGGAATTCATGGTGTAACCTTTGCATCTGAAGAGCTTACTTCAGATTCAGAAACTGAAGACAGGCCAGCTGTACAGGTAGCAGACCCGTTCACCAAGAAAAGAGTTCTTGAAGCATCCCTGGAGATATTGGAAAAAATCAATGTCAGCGGTGTTAAGGACTTAGGTGGTGGAGGTCTTACATGCTGTATTTCAGAATTGGTGGATTCATCCAGCAATGGTGCATTGGTCGATTTGCAATCCATTCCTTTAAGGGAAACCGGAATGACACCTTATGAAATCATGCTTTCAGAGTCACAGGAAAGAATGGTATTTGTAATCAACCCTGACGATGTTAAATTGGCACAGGATATCTGCGATAAGCATGAAATCACTTCATCCGTTATCGGTGAGGTCATTGACGGAAACAACATGATTATTTCAGATGAAGGCGAGGAAATAGCCAACTTACCAACAATACTATTGGCAGATCCACCTTCAATTGACAGGCCAATCAAGGAAATACCAGAAGATACAGAAAAAATCGAGCTTAAGGAACCTGGTGTTTATGAATCTCTGCCGAAATTATTATCCTCTCCAAACATAGCTTCAAAAGAATGGGTTTACAAACAATACGACCATGAAGTTCAGGTCAGAACTGTTGTTAAACCTGGAGACGATGCTGCAGTGCTCAGAATTGATGAAAATACTGCAATTGCACTCACTACTGATTCAAATACAATTCACACCAAGTTATCTCCATTCGATGGAGCTGGAGGATGTGTTGCCGAAGCTATCAGAAACGTAATCTCAATGGGAGCAACCCCTTATGCAGTCGTTGACTGTCTGAACTTTGGAAACCCTGAAACTCCTGAAATCCTATGGCAATTCAAGACAGCTATTGAAGGAATGGCACTTGTTGCTGAAAACTTCAACGCACCGGTCATCAGTGGAAACGTAAGTTTCTACAATGAAACCGAAGGAATTAAAATCAATCCGACACCTGCTGTTGGTGTTATCGGTGTTGAGGACATTGAAAACATAAGGACCATGGACTTCAAAAACGAAGGAGACAAAATCATATTAATCGGTAAAACCTATGATGAGCTAACAGGTTCAGAATATCACAGAACCATTCATAACCTTGAAAAAGGTACTGCTCCAAGAATCAGGATTGATGAGGAAGTTGCAAACGGTCAGACAGTCTTGGATTTGATCTCCAATGACAAGGATAAAAACATCACTGCAGTACACGACGTGTCCGCAGGAGGTCTTGCAGTTGCATTGTCAGAAATGGTCATCAAATCAGGATTGGGCTGTGACGTAACATTGAAAGATGATGAATTGGATAAAATTCAATTGCTGTACTCAGAAAGTCATGCAAGATACTTGCTGACTGTCAAAGCAGATGCACTTGATGATATTTTAGCACAAATAGATGTTCCTTGTGAAGTCATTGGTGAGGTTAAAGGCACTTCATTGAATGTAAACGATCATGAATTTAGTTTTGAAGATTTGAATAATGCATATCATGGCGTTATTGAAAAATACATGGCATGATGGACTTGGGGGAGTTGAATGTTCTTATCAAAGCTTGATTCATTAAATAATGCTCAAAATCTAATTTCTGACAATCAAAAGATAACTGAGATTGAAGAGATTCCTATCTATGATGCCCACAAAAGGGTTTTGGCTGAAGATATAATAGCATTTCATGATTCACCGCCATTTGATAAATCAGCTATGGACGGATTTGCACTCATTGCAGAGGACACCTTCGGTGCCGGACAGTCAGCACCAAAGCAGTTCAAGATTATAGATGCAATTGGTGCCGGAGATTTTTCATCCAAAACAGTTGGTCAAAATGAGGCCATTGTGATAGCCACAGGTGCTCCTATTCCTGACGGGGCAAATGCGGTTTTGATGAAGGAATACACCACAACCGATGGGGATGACTTGACAATCTATTCGCAGGTCACTCCCGGTGAAAATATCTCTCCAAAGTCTGAGGACATTGAAAAGGGTCAGAAGATATTGGATAAAAACACTTTCATCAGATATCAGGAATTGGGCCTTATAGCCTCTGCAGGATATGACACCGTAAAGGTTTTCAAAAAGCCAATGGTCAAAATCATCATTACCGGAAACGAGCTTGTTGAACCGACCAAAGAGGAAATCGACAAGGCTAAAATCATTAATTCCAACCAATTCACAATTAAAGCAATGGTTGAGGATTCAGGAGCCATATGTGACATTGGTCGTGCCGGCGATACCTTTGATGAGGTAAGGGATGCTATTTTGGAGGCTTCCAAGGATTATGATGTTATCATGACTACTGGAGGAACAGCCATCAGTAAGGGTGATGTTGTTTTGGATGTGGTTGATGATATCGGTGAGATATTATTCCATGGTGTTGCAATAAGGCCAGGTAAGCCTGCAGGTGCAGGTATTGTTAACGACAAGATTGTTTTCACATTTTCAGGCCAACCTGTTGCAGCAATGTCTCAGTTTGATATGTTTGCAAGAAAATATCTATTTGAAATGCAGGGAAGGGCATTTGATTTCCATATAGTTAAAAGGACATCACAGCTTAAGATACCTTCACAGTTGGGCAGGACTGATTTCATCCGTGCGGTCAGTGATGAGGAGCATGCAAAGCATGTGCTGAATAGAGGTTCCGGCATTATTCGTTCAATGGTGGAGGCGAACAGCTATATCATAATAGACGAAAATGATGAAGGATACCAGAAGGACGATATAGTTGATGTTGTCTTCTTTGATTCACAGATCATGGAGTGGAGCTTAACTTTCCAGTCATAATGTGGAAAACCCAAAGGCTGAGGGGACTGATATCCAAAATTAACAATCTGTCACCAAGATTCTGGCGATGGTACATGAATGTAGGAATTATTGTGGCATTTGGGGCCATGATATTCATTACATATACGATTGTATCTACATTGCCGTCTGTTTTTGAATCGCCAAGCGTTTCGATAGTAATACCTGGGGTTGATATTCCAGGTTCCCAGATTTATGTTCCCTTTGTTTATGGTCTGATAGGATTGGCTACCGTTTTGATTGTTCACGAATTTTCACATGGTATTCAGGCCGTTGGGGAAAAGATACCAATCAAGTCAATAGGGCTCATGCTGTTTATCATACTTCCAGGGGCATTTGTAGAGCCTGATGAAGATAAGCTGAAGGAAGCCAAAAGGATTTCAAGGCTAAGGGTTTACGCTGCAGGATCAATTGCCAATGTGACTCTTGCCGTAATTGCTTTGATGCTGGTGTCATTATGTGCTGCTGGAATTCCAAACTACTTTGCTGAAGACGGCATTGAAATCGGCAGGATAGTTCCAGATTCACCATCTGATGGAGTTTTAAAGGAAGGAATGGTACTTGAAGCCATTGACAATCAAAAGATAAATGATTCAAAGGAATATGTTGATGTCGTCAGTTCATTCGCTCCAGGCGATAACATTTCGGTTCAAACGGACCAGGGAAATTATCACGTAACGCTTTCCAAGCACCCGAACAATGAGTCCAGAGGATTTTTCGGAATTCAGGCAAACAAACATTTCGAGCTGACAAATGATAGTTTGGGTTCTCTTCCATGGATTCTCTTCGAGCTGGTTGACCTATTCCAGTGGGTGGCAATGTTGAACCTTGGAATAGGACTGTTCAATTTGCTTCCGATAAAGCCGTTGGATGGAGGATACTTGCTTGAGATATTATTAAGCTATAAATTGTCAGAACAGCATTACAAGCCAATCGTGAATGCTCTTTCTGTTGTTTTAGCGATGGTTATAGTATTCAGCATAGTGGCAGGATTCATCTAACACTGACTTAATTGTTCAAATCATCATATATTTACTTTTTTTAATAATATTTTTTTAACATTCATTTTATGAATATATAAATTTAAATAGTTTATTATATAAAAATATATACAGTATCTAATTATTTAGTTTATAATATTATTCAGATTTAGTTAAATAGCATTACATCTGGGTTATATGGTGTGTAGTGATAATGCTATGGATATTTGTGTCTGAAAAAGAATAGGAGGGATAAATAGTATTAAATCTCAAATCAAATAGGTCGTTGAGGTTAGGTGGTGAGTTATGGGAATTGAAAGAAATGAAACAAATCAAAAGTCTATATTAATAGTTGAAGATGAGTCGATTATTGCATTAAACTTAAAATATGATTTAGAGGATTTAGGGTATAATGTAATAGATACTGTAGATAATGGTAATGATGCAATTTATAGGGCAGTTGAATTCCGTCCAGATTTAACAATTATGGATATTAACCTTAAGGGTGATGTGAATGGTATTCAAGCTGCAAAAAAGATTTTAGCATTGGATTTGGCAGTTATTTACTTGACTGCAAACTCTGATGACATCACATTTAATGAAACCATTTCCACATCTCCAGCGTCAGCATTCATTCCAAAACCATATAACATTAGTACTCTATCCAAAAATATCGCGTTAGCCATCAATCGTCAATCTGTTGAATCTGAAAAAGTAAATGAGGCTAGGGGAATAGCAAAAGAGAAAAATAAACCTCAAGAAGATACTTTACAAATTGAGGGCAGTGAAACAAATCTGATTGAATCGGAAGATAAAGTTACAGACTATCAGAACTATTTGGACTACAGCGATTTACAACAAAAGGCTAAAGAGGAGTATAAGTTATCAGACAATGTCATTAAGCATTATAAATCCAGAGACTCAGACTCAAAACAAAAAATCCTCGTTGTTGAAGATGAATCGATTATTGCATTAAACCTAAAATATGATTTAGAAGACTTGGGTTATGAGGTTATAGAGCCTGTAGACAATGGGACTGAAGCTATTGAAAAATCCAGGGAACTATTTCCGGACCTTGTATTGATGGACATTAATTTAAAAGGGAATGTGGATGGTATAGAGGCGGCTGATGATATAAGTGAAATGGGAATTCCAATTATATTTTTAACTGCAAACACAGATGATTTCACCACATTTGAAGCATTAAAAACCATACCCTATGGTTATTTATCCAAGCCATATACGATTAAGGATTTGCAATTAACCATAGGCATGGCTCTTAGAAAACATGAGGAAGATGTTAAGACAATCATTAAAACTGAGAATAAAGTTTCCGAGAAGAATCAGGAACTCATTATTGAAAAAACGGATGTTGCCATCATTTTGGTTTTCAGTTTAATTTTAATTTTTGAAAGTATTTTCCAGCGAAATGCCACTTGGTTGCAATGGATTTTGTTCATTCCCTCTGCAATAATGATATTTCTGGCTCTTGTTAGTCTTAAAACGCCAGACCCTGTTGAAGAGTGGGAAGTTCCTCCATTTGTCACATTGATTGTTCCTGCACATAATGAAGAGCACACAATTGCAGAAACAGCAACTAGTCTGGCATCTATTGATTATTATTACAATGGTGAAATTAATTATGAACTTATTGTGTGTAATGACGGTTCTGAAGATAGGACTGGTGAGGAATTAGCTAAATTAAAAGAAAAATTCCCTCATTTAAGAATTATCACTCGTGTTCCGCCACGTTCAGGTAAAGGTAAAGGATTTGTATTGAATGATGCCCTTGAAATTTCTAGAGGGGAAATTGTTGGGGTTTTTGATGCGGATGCAAAAGTAGACCCGGATTTTCTAAGCATTATTATACCTTACCTAAACGATCCGGATGTTCAGGGTGTTCAGTCTCGTATTAAGATGTATAATAAGGATGAAAATTGGCTTACTCATATGCAACATGTTGAATTGGCCGGTTTTGGTAATATTGTTCGTGCTAAAGACATATTGGGTAAGGCAGGATTTTTAGGCGGTAACGGACAGCTTGTAAAAAAGGATGCCATCTATGAGGGTGGTGGTTGGGACGGTTTTGCAATTACTGAGGATTTAAACTTGAGTGTAAAGCTAATGATTGAAGGCAGTGCAATTCGTTACTGTGGTGAGACTTGGGTTTATCAGGAGGCTGTTCCAACATGGAGGCAATTGTTCCGTCAAAGAGCGCGTTGGGCTATTGGTAACTTTGAAACATTATTTATATATGGAACAAAAATCATCAAATCGCCAATGCCTGTTTTCAGAATGTTTGGCGTTTTGGAACATGTGGCATTTTATGGTCTAAACATGTTGGTATTCTTTGGTTTCATTGTATTTGGAATTAACATCATTGGATGGGTATTTTTTGATCATGTTACTGTACTTAGAATGGATGCGCCATTAATTGTCGGAATTCTTTCAGCATTCGGTTTCTTCCCTGGAGCGGTCATTACTTTATCCCGTGATAAAGTAGGTTTCTTTGAACTTATTTATGGTGTCATCGGTTATTGGCTCTATTCTTTCCATTTAATTCCTTTATTCTTCATTACTGTATATCAGATGTTAACCAGAAAAGAAAGAACTTGGGCTAAAACTGTACACACTGGAGATGATGAAGCGGATGAAGTAGTCAACGAAGATATTCCTATTGGCGAAATTGAGGGCAAATAGTTTGGGTGAAAATGATGATATTAAGGGAAAAAGTGGCTTATATTATATTAATATTTATCTTATTTACATTTGTAGTTAGTTTAGGTTCCATTAACAATTTTTTAAGTTTTCAAACAGATAAAACCGTTCAGTTTGATGAGTCCATGTATGTGGTGCCTCATCATTGGAATACCACTGACGAATTGAATATGTCTGGAAAAACTGAAAATGCAATGACTAACGGTTATGTTATTTTTGATGCTTGGGATGACTGGCCTGAAGATCATATTACCTCTATATCGGAGGCCAAATTCAGAAATATGGAGGATGGAGGTTATAAGGTAATCAAAAATGAAAATCACACGGATTCTGGTGTTCCAGTTTCCAAACAGTATTTTTCTAATCCTTCAAAAGATACAAACACTTCTTGGAAACATATGGGTGTGAATTATGTATTCCCTAAACAGGATAAAAATTATGCAATTCAGGTTCATTACTTTACAACACATGATTACCACAACAAAAGCTATACCAAAGAGCTTGATGACCGTATAGAGGATATAATAGCGACAATGGAAAATAAGGAATACAATTGGTACATCTCAACATTCAACAAAATCTTAAATAATGAGGATATAAACTGGAAATTTTTATGAGTAGGTGTTAAAAATGGAAAATGCAAATTTCAATCCTGATGAAAAAAGATTATTATTAAAAGATTATAACCATCGATTAAACAATGATTTACAAGCAGTGCTGGCATTCATTAAATTAAAAAAAAGATTTGGTATTGATGATGATGAAATTGTTACTTTTTCATGTGTTTCAATTGCATCACTTTCAGCTATCCAAAATCTTATGTATAATACTGACAATAGCGAAAATTTAATCAGCGCAAATGAATTTTTTGAAGAGTTTATCAAAATTCTAAATGATTATTACTCTAAATTTAATTTGAGATTTTTTAATGAACTGAAAACGGATTTTTATATAGACCCTAAAAAGATTTTTCATCTAATGCTTCTCATCAATGAGATGGTTAATTTGTCCATTAATTTTTCATTTAATGATGATTCGGAACATAATATAAGTTTCAATCTTGAAAAGATTGGGGAAGAATGTTTGTTGACTTATTCGGATAATGGGTCTGGTATTAAAGAGACAATATCTGAATCCAACATGAGAACTGCATTGTTCGAACAATTAGTAAAACAAATTGATGGAGTTTCAGAGCCTTCTGATGCTAATTCCACCATTTCAATCAGATTTAGCTGTGAATAGCTATTCATTCAAATTTAAAAAAAGAAGTAAAGAAAGAATGGTAAATTCTTTCTATTTATAATTCTTTACATGCCTGAGCTAATTTTTTACCTAACTCGTAGCTTGCTTCGTCTTCTTCAGCGGTAGGTACGAATGTGATTTCTTGAGTGTCTACAACATCAAATCCGCAGTTTCCTAATTCTTCAGCAAGCATTGCAGGTGTTCCACCTTTTCCACCCATGGATCCAAAGGTAACCGCTTTTCTCACGATACCTGTTCTGTTGAACAATAATCCTTTGAGGTAGTACATGATGTCCCCGATACTTGGGTATGGAACGTCGTTGATTGTAGGATCACCTACAGCAATTCCTTTACTGGTTAAGATACTTTTGACGATTTCAGACCTTTCATCCTCGTGCAGGAAGAAGATTTCAACATCATATCCTTCAGACATTGCACCTTCAGCAATTTCGTGAGCCATTTGCTGGGTTGAGTAGTGCATGGTATCGTAGATGATTGTGATTTTGTCTTCACATACACCTGTTGCCCAGTTTTGGTAAGCTCCGATGATTTGCATTGGGTCTGTCCATATTTGACCGTGGGATGGTGCAATCATTTTGATTGAGTCTAATAAACCTAATTCAACTACTTCGTTTAGTTTTTTGAGAACTAATTTTGAAAGCGGGGTGATTAAGTTTGCGTAGAACTTTTGAGCTGCATCCATTAGAACATATTCTGGGATTTCATCAGAGAATCTTTGGGTGAAACATAAGTGTTGACCGAATGCATCATTAGGGAATAAAATACCGGTTTCATCTGCAAGCAGGGTAAACATGCTGTCAGGCCAGTGTAATAGGAATGCATCAAGGAATGCTAAGGTTCTTCCGCCAACATCTAAGGAGTCACCTGTTCCTACAGTGATGAATTCAGCGCCTTCTAAAGCAGGGTAGTGTTTTTTAAGACCGTTCACTGCAATTTTGGTACAGTAAATAGGTGCTTCAGGGAATCTTTTGTGCAAGTCCACTAAGACACCGGAGTGGTCTTTTTCAACGTGGTTTTGGATAATGTAGTCAACTTTGACTTCTCTTCCTTCTTGAGCGAAAGCATCGTCGATACGTGCCATCATTTCTTTAGTTTTTCCAGGATAAGCGTTATCGATGATTGCTACTTCGTAGTATACTCCATCAGCTATTTTTTGTGCGTTAGCTTTCATTTTTTTATCTCCAATTTTTGGTTAATTCATTAGATATGAATTAATAATTTATTGGATTATATTATTATATATAGTTTTGTTTTATACGAATTATTCGTATTTTTATCCTTATATTTTAGGTGGATTGTGGTTCTTTTTCAAAAATAGTTAAATGCATGAATACTTGTATTTATCAAAAACAAAAAGTGGATGAATTAATTATTCATCCAATAATTCAGGTTTTTTAGAATTCTTTTTACTGATGACAGATTTGCCGGTTACTTCTTCAAGTTCTTGTCTTGCATTTCCTGCAATGTTTCCGCCACGTTTTGCAACATCACGGCTTTCCTCAAAACCATCGGGATTT
>CADBHR010000098.1 GCA_902794475.1 uncultured Methanobrevibacter sp.
AGGTCCGACACATTTTATTCCATTCTTTTGAAGCTCGTCCACGATTCCCTTTCCAAGTGGAGCTTCAGGACCGATGAATGCAATGTCAATGTCATTTTCAACTGCATATTCGGCAACTTTTTCGACTTCCCCTTCATCTCCTTGCTTAAACTCGGCAATCTTACTCATTCCAGGGTTAACTTTACTCATGTAAACATATAATTCCACATCATCCTTGAGGGCGTCAGCGATAGCATGTTCACGGGCACCGGTTCCAACAACTAAAACTTTCATGATAAAATTCTCCTTTATATAAACTATATTCCTAAAAATATTTAAATTATTTCAAAATCGAAAAGATAGCTAAAAATCAATTTTGCCTCCATCGGATAGAAAGCAAGCGCTTGCATTCGATTAACTTTATATAGATTTAAATTCATACCTAAAATCGGACAAAACCCATAATAAAGTCCTCAATGATATTTATAATTAGTCGGTGAATCAAATGAACAAAAATATAATTATTGCAATATTGATTATTATCATCATCGCAGTTGTCGGCGTTTTTGTTTTCTCCCAACAACACCATGCCCCAGATGGTAAAATCAACACTCAAATTAATTTTTTAAGTCAAACAACATTAAAAAATGGAGATCAAGTACAATTTGAACTTAAAGATGCACAAGGTGCCGTAATCGCAGGTCAAACCGTTACAATTTCATATGATGACGGTTCCGGAAATGTCCAAAATTATACAGTAAATACAGACCAAAACGGTAAAGGATATCTCACCATAAGTGGTGAAAATGCAGGAAAATACACTGTAACAGTCAGCTTTGCTGGAAACAGCAAATACAATGCATGCACTGCAAAACAAACAATAACTATTGAAGACGGTACTTCAGATGCTAAAGAAACTGTTTCTGAAAATTCAACTGCAAATACCATAATGTACAACAATAATAACGGCAGTTCCTCTTCAAGTTCAGCAGATAGTTCAGGATCATCATCCCAGTCATATTACGATGCTGACCTGAATGTATACTATGATTCAAACGGTAAGGTTATCGGCGGTCAGGACCCTGGAGCCAGCATATATGAGCTCAGAGAAAGATACAACAATCCTGACATGATTGACGAAGACGGTAACTTACAATAAACTTAAAATAAGTATTTTTCAAATACTTATTTCCTTATTTTTTTAAAATTATTTCTCCACCATTACTTTAAAATACCAACACTTGCATATACAAGAGTATAATTGCATATGCAAGAGGACATACAATGGAAAAGAATGAAAACATTGAAATGATAACGGGAGACCCGAAAAAGGCAATAAACAAATTATCCGCCCCCATCATAGCAAGCATGTTTCTGATATTTGCAAACAGCATTATCGACAGCATTTGGGTGGCCGGACTCGGTGCGGAACCTTTGGCTGCACTTGGATATACCACACCATTATTCCTGATAATGGTCGGGTTTGGAAACGGCCTTGGAGCCGGTGGAAATTCAGTAATTTCAAGATACATCGGAGCCGAAGACAAGCATTCGGCAAACAACGCCGCAATACACAATCTGATTTTAAGTGCGGTAGCGTCAATTATCATTACAATACTTTTCACGGTCTTTCTCAAGCCACTGCTCATTTTGATGGGAGCAACATCCGTAATAGACTATGCAATGGAATATGGACTGATCATATTTGCCTGGACATTTGGCCTTCTTATGCCGCCAATTGTCGGAGGAGCATTCAGGGCGGAAGGAGACATAAAAAGGGCAACAATACCAATAGCTATAGCCGCAATAATAAACATGATTCTGGACCCGATTTTCATCTACACATTCAATATGGGAATCGCAGGGGCCGCATGGGCAACAGCTCTGGGACCATTCATAAGCCTGCTTGTGATGTTTTACTGGATATTTGTCAAAAAGGACACTTACCTCTCATACAACAGAAAAGACTTCCACAATGACCTTAAAATGTACAAGGACATACTGGTGGTTGGAATTCCGGCTAGCCTCGAGCAGCTGGTGCTTTCAGTTTTGACAATCTTTGTAAACTACATGCTGACAATAGTGTCCGGACCTATGGCAGTGGCGGTTTATACGGCAGGCTGGAGAATAGTCAACATAGGAATGCTACCGGCAATAGGAGTTGGAACGGCGGCAATATCCGTGGCCGGAGTGGCATTCGGGTCCAGGAAATATGAAAACCTGAGAGTGACCGCAAGATATGCCGTTAAA
Source organism: uncultured Methanobrevibacter sp. (assembly GCA_902794475.1). Classification (GTDB taxonomy): domain Archaea; phylum Methanobacteriota; class Methanobacteria; order Methanobacteriales; family Methanobacteriaceae; genus Methanocatella. The sequence continues at coordinate 2,230 of CADBHR010000098.1, forward strand.
GTGGCACTGATAGCTTCGATAATAGTGTGCATCATCCTATATGTATTTGCAAATCAAATTGCATTCATTTTCTCGTATTCTGAAAGCAGTGCCGATTTGGCGCCTTCAATAGCTAGTTTCCTGCAGATAATGTGCATGTTTATCCTGTATGTTCCCTTCGGGGCAAGTGCAGGTAATGTGTTTCAAGGAGTCGGCAAAGGGACCATATCATTTGTTCTGACAACATTCAGGGAATTCATACTGGTGCTGATATTCGCATATCTTTTGGGATTCGTCTTCAATATGGGAGAAACCGGAATCTATTACGGAATGCTTTTAGGAGGAGGAATAGGGTCACTGATATGTTATGCATGCATCGAACTGTACATCAACAGACTAATTAGGAGTCGGGACCAACAAAATGAGGCAAAAAGCTCAATTTAATTATTAAAAAAATAGTGAGGAGTCAATATGAACGAAACTATCGAAAACCTAAAGACAAGAAGAAGCATCAGAAAATTCAAGGACGAACAAATCACTGACGAAGAGCTGAAAACCATTCTTGAAGCGGGAACATACGCCCCAACCGCAAGGGGCCTGCAGTCACCGAAAATTGTTGTGATACAAAACCCCGAGACCATCAAGGAACTGTCAGCATGGAACAGAAGCTTCTTTCCAGTGGACGTTCCGGATGACATGGACCCCTTCTATGGTGCAAAGACATTGCTGATTGTTTTGGCTGACGGCGAAATTCCAACATGGAAAGAAGACGGTTCAAGCGTATTGACCGTGCTTGTAAATGCTGCACATGCGGTAGGCGTCGGATCATGCTGGATTCACAGGGCATATGATGAATTCCAAAGCGAAAAGGGAAAAGAGCTTCTAAAAGAATGGGGAATTCCTGAAAGCTATGAAGGAATCGGTCATGTCGTATTGGGCTATCCTGACATGGAAACGCCGGAGCCTTTGCCTAGAAAAGAAGATTATATCTGTTTTGTTGATTAATTATTTTAAAAAAAATAAATTTGAGATGAGTTAACACTCATCTACATTTTTTCAGGTGCTGAAACACCTAAAATATCTAAAGCGTTTTTAATGGTTGTCTTGGCTTTGTCAACCAAAATCAGTCTGGTATCTTCATCATCAGATCCTATTACCTGTTCTGATTTGTAGAACTTGTTGAATGAACCTGCAAGATCCTGACAGTATTGAGCAATACCATGAACTCTCTTTTTGCTTGCACAGTCTTCCACAACCTGTGGGAATTTTGCGATTTGCCTTATTAAGTCCTGTTCGGCATCGTCAGGCACCCATTCGTCATCGACTTTTAAGGAGCTGACGTCCTTGCCTGATTTCGCAAGCAGCTTGCATGCCCTTGCATGAGCGTATTGGATTGAAGCGCAGCCTCTCTCAAAGCTTAATGCCTCATCCCATTTGAATATTATAGGCTTTTCAGGAGACAGCTTGGCAATGAAGAATCTAATAGCTCCAATACCAATCTCTTCTGCCATCGGTGCAATTTCCTCGTCTGTCAAATCAGGGTTCCTTGATTTTATCTCATTGGTTGCCCTCAGGACCGCTTCGTCAATCAGCTCATCCACGGATACGAACTTGCCTCTACGGGTTGACATTGAACCTTCAGGAAGTGAGATGAACTCATAAAAGATAACTTCAGGTGGGGTTTGCCTGAATATTTCCTCAAATATTACTCTGATTTGTTCAGCGGCCAACTTGTGGTCTGAACCTAAAATGTCAAGTACAGTGTCACCCAAGGTGGCTTTGTATTTGTGATAAGCCAAATCCCTTGTGGAATATAGTGATGTGCCGTTTGAACGTCTCAGGACGAATTCCTTTTCGATGTTGAAGTCTGTCAGGTCAATGTACAAGACATTATTTTCACGGGTGAAACCTTCCCTTTGAATATATGTCACAAGGTCATCGACTTCACCGCTTCTTACAAACTGTCCTTCCCATACGAAATCATCATGAATTATATTCATTCTTTGAAGTGACTCCTTCATTCCAGAGATGCAGGTTGAAACTACTTGCTCGAATATTGCATTTAATTCATCGTCGGAACCTTCTTCATATTTTTGAATCAGTTCATCTACCTTAGCTTGTAAATTTTCATCCTCTTCGACAGCTTTGTTGGCATCAAAGTATAGCTTTCCGACTTTGTGGTCAACCTTTTCCCCTTCATAGTCTTCAATCTTTAATCCGCACTCGGTTATGCCGCAGACAATGATTGCAATTTGTCTTCCCATATCATTAACATAATACTGGGTTGTGACATCCCTTCCTGCCAATCTTAAAAGTCTTGCAAGGGAATCTCCAAAAATGGAGTTTCTGATGTGTCCGATATGCAACGGTCCGTTCGGATTTGCTGAAGTGTGTTCCAAAACGATTTTCTCATCATATGCCGGAAGCTGGCCGTAATTGTCATCGACCTTTTCTAAAAGCATTCTTGAGAACACATCATAATCTATGAAGAAATTAACGTAAGGACCAAAATTCTGCACTTTAGAGAAAATTTCAGGAACTTCAATCTTTTCAACCAAACCGGCTGCAACTTCAGGAGGTGAAGTTCTCAGCTTTTTAGTGAGCTCGAATGCAATGGTACTTGCAAGATCCCCCAATTTCGGATTTGGAGGAAAGCTCAATTTAAAATTCCTGTCAACTTCCACATCATACTGATCCAATGCCTTGTTGATGGCATCAATAGCTTGTTTTTCAATTTCAAAATACATTAACTCACCTAAATAATAATTATAAACCTCTTAGCCAGAGGGAAAGATATCCTATTTTTGGAATTACGACCAGATTATCTCCAAATGTAACGACCTTCTCTTTGATTTGGTCCGCTTTAACATAATAAGGGTCCGGACGGTCATTATTGTCTCCCTTAATGACATACATCGTAGTTCCATTGACATCCGTAATATTGATAACCCTATGAATTACAGGCTGGTCATACCAGGCCGCATCATAAACGACTACGTCTCCAACTTCAACACCTTTAGGGTCAAATTCATGTATGCCAAAGAAATTCGCCTTTTCAATAAGGACGATGTCTCCCCTGTAGAATGCCGGTTCCATACTTCCTGAAACGACCACATTCAAGTGTTGAGCTGCGATTAAGACAATTATAAGAATTACTGCATATGTTACAATTTCTTTTAAATCGATTTCCATGATATTACCTTCTTCTTTTCTTAAATGCTGCTTCAAGTGCCAATTCAATGGCATCGGAAGTCTTCTGCAAATCCTCCATACTGTGAGCGCTTGAAATAAAATTACACTCAAACTGTGAAGGTGGTATGAAAACACCTTCTTTCAACAGGGTTTTAAAGTATCTGAGGAACTGTCTCCTGTCGGATTCCTGAGCATCGGCATAATTGCTGACCGGTGCAGGATTGAAATAAATCTGAAACATTGAAGCAAGACCGACCGGCTGGATGTTATACCCCTGCTCATCAATGATGGAGGCAATATTTCCTCTAAGGAAGTTTCCTTTTCTTTCAAGCTCCTTATAGAATGCATCATCCAATTGTGCCATTGTGGAAAGTCCAGCCTGAACTGAAACAGGATTTCCGGAAAAGGTTCCTGCCTGATAGACCGGACCCTGCGGTGCAATCATTTCCATTATCTCCTTCTTACCGCAGAATGCTCCCATTGGAAGGCCTCCTCCGACGATTTTACCAAGAGTGGTCATATCTGGAGTGACTCCATAATATTGCTGTGCCCCACCACGGGATGCTCTGAAACCGGTTATTACTTCATCAAATATTAAAATGATATTGTTTTCTTCTGTGATTTTTCTTATAAACTCTAAAAATCCAGGTTTAGGTTCAATGCAGCCGACATTGCCCATGACCACTTCCATAATGATACATGCAATGTTCTCGCCTTCCTTTTCAATCAAATCTGTCAGGGCTTCCTCATCATTGAACGGGACTGACAAGGTGTTTTTGGT
>CADBHR010000099.1:0-413 GCA_902794475.1 uncultured Methanobrevibacter sp.
TTGCTGTCGCAAGGCCCATAATGTCGTTCTTGACAAATACAATAAAATGCACAGTAAAGATTCCAACCTAAGACCCACATTTACGTTCTTAAATAAACTACTAAATGAAGCCAAGAAGGAATTCTTTTATTTGGATGATGTAGAATCAACAAGTCTCCAACAGGAAATAAGAGACTTGGCTACATCATTTGATAATTTCTTTAAAAATCCATCACACTTCAATAAACCTCATTTTCATAAAAAGAAAACAAGTAAACTATCATTCAGACAAACAATAAGACAAGACGTTAGAATCATCCAAAAAAATAAAATGGTTCTGAGAAAATATGGCAAAGTAAAATTCCACACAAGCCAAGAATACTTCCAAATACTAAACGACAAAAATACAAAATTCAACAATGTAACAATCTCCT
>CADBHR010000099.1:472-6994 GCA_902794475.1 uncultured Methanobrevibacter sp.
GATAATGGCCAAATGCACAAATGGAAGCAAAAAATGGAAAAAACAGAAAATCAGACTATTAAAATGGTATCATCAACGATCCAATAAACTTGACGACTATATAGAGAAACTTTCAACAGAAATGGTCAAAAAATATGATACAATAGTATTTGAGAAAAATTATTCAAAAATTAAAATATTGATTGGTGGCGAGCAAAACATGGTGTTTCCACTCACAAAATTCATAATTAAACTACAAGACAAATTTGCTAGGCACAAACCTCAAGCAGAAGGTGTAGTATTTGTAGATGCAAAATATACCAGTAAAAAATGTCATTTTTGCGGAAACATCAACCATGAATTAGATGTGAAAACACGAAAATGGAAATGTCCACAAAATATACCAGTAAAAAATGTCATTTTTGCGGAAACATCAACCATGAATTAGATGTGAAAACACGAAAATGGAAATGTCCAAACTGCGGTAAAACGCTAGATCGTGACATTAACGCAGCCATTAATATTTTGAACCGGTGGGACTACGGTAATAGCCTAGAAAACGCCAAATAAACAAGTGGCACAAAAAAACAAATCTAGGAATCCTCGACTTCTACAAAGTCGAGGTAGTTCAAAGACTTCAATGAACTCATCATATAATGTTTCATAAAACACTGGTGCCAATTTGCTGAATAATCTGCCTTTGACATCCTCTTGGGTGCAATTGTATTTGCCAAGAGTGAATTTGCCTATTCTTTGGATTATGAAATCTTCACCTTTTTCATATGGGATCAGGCAATGGATTTCAGTAGACGGGCTATTCATGAGTTCCTGAAGGGGTATATCTTCAATTTCGAACTCCTTTGGTTTGGCATCAAAGATGCGTATTTCAGTAATGTCTTCAAAATGCCTATATTCTTTTTCAACCCTCATTTCAATGCCTCTAAAGAATATGTTATTGCTATTTTTAAAATATGGGTAATTAATATTATAAATATATAGTAAAAAATTTATTACTTTTCTAATTATTAAATTTTTAACTTGAATATTTGGCTGGCTTGAATTTAAATGGCAACAATGTTTGTAACCGCCTTTTTTGAAGAAAAATATACATAGGGTAAAATTAATATTAAGGTGTGCTTAAAAATTTAAATATTATGAACTTCAATAATAACATATATTTAGTTTAACCTATTTTTTTTAAACGGCGATAACATTTGATGCCATTATTGTATGAAAAAGGAGAATGATTGATGACAAAATTGATTGTGGGATTGGCAGGAAACCCTAATGTGGGAAAAACTACCGTATTTAATCAATTGACTGGTATGCACCAGCATGTGGGCAACTGGCCTGGAAAAACCGTTGAAAAAGCGGAAGGATATTTCAGTCATGGCGATTATGAGTATCAAATTGTTGATTTGCCGGGAAATTATGCTTTAAGCGCTCATTCCATTGAGGAAATCGTTTCAAGGGATTTCATTGTGGATGATGACTCGGATGTCATTGTCAATGTTGTTGATGCGGCCAATATTGAACGTAACCTCTATCTGACAGTTCAGATGATGGAATTGGGCGCCAACATGATTTTGGCGCTTAACATGAACGATTTCGCCAAAAGAAGGGAACATTATATTAACATAGATTTAATGAGTGAACTTTTGGGTTTTCCAATAATTGAAATCAATGCAAAAAAGAATGAGGGTATCGAAGAATTGCTCAACACTATCGAAAAGCAGGCTGCAAATCCCCTCAACACCAGTGAAAAGTTGGCTTACGGAGCGGAGCTTAAGGAACATTTGGATGAACTCCAGGAATTAATCGAAAAGGATAATGACTTGTTGGATGTTCCATCCGTCTGGACAGCAATAAAACTTTTGGAAAAGGATTCCATTGTAATTCAGAAAGTACAGCAATCTCCAATGAGTTCTAAAATCATGGTTGAAGTTGATAAGGTAAGCAAACATCTTAATGACATTTATAACGAAAGCTCTGAAGAGGTCATTGCAAATGCAAGATACGCTTTCATTGACGGTTTGATTGCCGAAGCTGTCGATAAGCCGGAAGTTGAAAAGCCGTCCATTTCAGACAGGATTGATAATGTTTTGACCCACAGAGTCTTTGCCATTCCGATTTTTCTTGTAATAATGTGGGTGATGTTCCAGATTGTATTCACCATCGGATCTCCTATGCAGGAGTTCATTGATGCGGTGTTTACCCAATGGGGCCAAATTGCCGCTTCATCAATACCTAATCCATATCTGGCATCATTTGTTCAAAAGGGGCTGTTTTGTGGAGTAGGGGGTGTTTTAACATTTCTGCCGATTATCTTCCTGATGTTTTTATGTTTAAGTTTTCTGGAGGATTGCGGATATCTTGCAAGGGCAGCATTTACCTTGGATTTGGTGATGCATAAGCTTGTGGGACTTCATGGAAAGGCTTTCATTCCAATGATTCTAGGATTTGGTTGCGGGGTTCCTGCCGTTATGGCAACAAGGACTATGGAACATGAATCTGACAGGATACTTGCAATGATGCTCATCCCATTCATGTCATGTACTGCAAGATTGCCGATTTATGCGATTTTTACAGCGGCATTTTTCCCTGACCATGCTGGAACCATGCTGATGGTGATGTATTTGTTGGGTATTCTTGTAGCGCTTATAGTTGCGACACTCCTTAAAAGGACAATGTTCAAGGGAATGTCCGCACCATTTGTTATGGAACTTCCGACATACAAGCTGCCTTCAATGAAAGGTATCTTAATCCATACTTGGGAGAAGGTGAAAGGATTCATCAAAAAGGCGGCAACAATCATTCTTGCTGCTGTAGTAATCATTTGGGTGCTAAGCATTTTTCCATTGGGAGTGGCTTACGGATCACAGCAAAGCCTTTTGGGAATGATAGGTTCTGCAGTTGCACCAATTTTTGCACCTCTTGGTTTTGGAACCTGGCAGGCAGCTGTCGCAATCATTGCAGGATTACTTGCTAAAGAGGCCATTGTAGGTACCTTGGGGACATTGGGTGGTCTTGATGAAGATGACGAAGAGGGCATAACAAGTTTGGTTCGTGAAACATTCACTCCATTGTCTGCATTTTCCTTCATGGCATTTTCACTTCTTTACGTGCCATGTATTGCGGTGCTTGGTGTAATCAAACAGGAAACAAACAGTATTAAGTGGCCGGTTTTAATGACTGCAATCACACTGATTTCCGCTTATGTTGTAACTTTCCTAATATTTAATATAGGTACATTGCTTGGCTTTGGATGAATGAATATTTTCGTCCTTTTTTTTAAAATTTTTAGTCATAACTAAATATTTATATATTGATTGTTACATAATATTAATTAAGAAATTTTTATTTACCTAAAAATTATTTTTTTGGATAATGTGATATTATGGTCAAAACCTTAAAAGACGTAAAGCCGGGTGAAACAGTAACTATTGTAAAATACCATCATTCCGGTGATGTTGAGTTAAGAAGACACCTGTTGGGAATGGGTTTTGTTAAGGGAACTAAGATCCATGTAAAAAAAGTGGCTCCCTTCGGAGATCCTATTGAAATGAGCATCAGAGGATGTGACATTTGTCTTCGAAAAGATGAAGCGGAAAATATTGAAGTAATCTAACTTCAATTTTTCATTATTTTTTAAAACTATTTTTTTGCGGGGTTATCATGAAATGTCGTATGTGCGGTTTTGAATTTGATGAAACAAAACTGGAAAATAGGGGTTGCATAAGCTGCGGAAAGCATGACAACTGCAATCAGGTTCACTGTCCGAACTGTGGATTCGGCAATCATCCCGAGTTTGAGGAGGAATTCCAGTTCATTACAAAACTGAAAGATAAGTTTAAAAACAGAAAAAAATAGTTCTGTTTAGCTGTTTTTGGCATTTAATATTTCATCAACGGTTTCATCGATGCTGATTTTTTCAGTATCCACGTCCAATCCGTTTGCCTTTAACTTATATAGGATTTCTGTTGTCACAGGTGCTTTTAGGTGAGCTTTTTTTAATAATTCTTTATCGGAGAAAATTTGGTGCTTGTCACCTTCAGCTATAATCTCTCCGTCATAGAGGACAAATATCTTATCAGCAAAATGATTGACCATTTCTATGTCGTGTGATGAGATTACAATGCTCATTCCCTCTTCGTTAAGCTTATTTAAGATATTCAATACCTTGTCGACACCTTCAGGATCAAGGCCTGCAGTAGGCTCGTCAAGAATCATTATGTCTGGTCTCATCGCTATGATTCCGGCAATTGCAACTCTCTTTTGCTGGCCTCCGCTCAAATGGTGAGGTGTTTTTTCTTCAAAGCCTGCCATTCCCACCATCTCTAAAGATTCCTTGATTCTCCTTTCGACCTCTTCATATTCAAGACCCAGATTCATCGGTCCGAAGGCAACATCCTCCTTGACTGTTGGGGCAAACAGCTGGTCATTAGGGTCCTGAAATACGATTCCCACTTTCTGTCTGACTTTGAGAAGTTCATCACGTTCAAAAATGATTTTTTCGCCTTCAATCTCAACATGTCCTGAAGTGGGTTCGCTCAAACCGTTGAAATGAGAAAATAATGTTGATTTTCCTGCACCGTTGGGTCCCATAATGGCTATCTTTTCCCCTTTTTTGATTTTAAGATTAACATTTTTTAAAGCCTTGGTACCGTCGGGGTATGTAAAAGATAAATTTTTTGTCTCTAAATGAATTTGTTCCATATTTTCTCACCTAATTGATTCCTAAGTTTTGACCAAAGTAACCTAATTGACCTGTGTACTTGAATATTATGATTTCCAGCACAACGACAATCAGTATAATCGTAAATAAATATAAATAATCGCTTCTTTCAGGGGATTTTTTCTCATCGAACATTTCGGATGCATCAGAAAATCCTCTGCTCACCATGCTTCTGTGAACCCTTTCTCCTTGTTCATATGCCTTTAAAAACATCATTCCAATGGTGTAGCCAACCTGTTTTACTCTCCATTTGTATGGGGTATTTTTGCTGTGTATGTTGAAGTTTCTGGATTTTTGGCTTTTTCGGATTGCCGCAAGCTCATCAATAAACAGGAATAAAAACCTCACCATGATTGACAATATCATCGCTAAATCCCTTGGCATTTTCAGTTTTCTAAATGAACTTGCCATTTCCTGCAATGGGGTTGTTGATGAGTAGATTATGATTGCAGTTAGGGATACTATTAAACGAATTAACAGAAGAATTGCCCAATTGAGTCCTGCATCGGTTATATGTAGCCATGAGTAACTCCAGATAATATTTCCTGGCTGTATGAATGGTTGGAAAATTATAATTGCTCCACCAAATGGCAACAGCATCAATAATCGTTTAAATGAATCAATATATGATAATTTGGCTATTTTTAAAACAATTAAAAGGAATATCTCTAATATGATAGGTATGAAAAGTTCCTGGGAGATGACACAAACTACGATGATAAAAATTGTTGAGATTAATTTTATTCTTCCCTCTAGATTATGTATCGGACTGTCTTGGGAAGCCAAATCGTCAAATCGCATTATCTGTGTTATATCTACCATATTGATTCACTAATATAATATTAAAAATTTGTAATATATTATTATTTGCTTATGTATATTTTATTAATTTTCAATTACTTTTAAAAAAAGAAAAAAATAGAAATTTAAAGTTAATTTCTACTTTTTGACTACGTATGCAACTCCTAATCCTACTAGAAGAGTTATAACTACTCCTACAACCAGTGCAACGACTTGTAATCCTTGGTCGTCAGGACTGCTTGCAAACGCATAATCTGGGAAGATTGCATCGGGGATTCCCTTGATTTCTTCAATTGAGAAATCTTCAGCAAGTCCGGAATCTTCTGCAGATTTTTCTAATCCGTCAGGGTCACCAGATGCGATATATGGTGAAAGAACACAAATGATGACACAAATCACGATTGCAACTATAATTAAGGTCTTGTCTTTTTTTTCCATATTATGCATCTCCTTGGTTCCATGCGAGTAGATCTGGTCTAAATTTATCTAATGCTACAAGAACTATTACAGTTAATACAGCTTCGATTATTCCTATAAAGAAGTGGTATAATACCATTGATGGAATACCTACGTTTGCTGGGAATGTTCCTGCGATTGCCATTTCGATAGCACAAGCCAAAGCTGCGATTATGGTTGCTAACCATGCTCCAACTCCAGCTGCTGCGTATTTTCCAATTATTCCGTTTAATCCTTTGAAGGTGTATAGTCCAACAAAACCTCCAACGATTGCCATGTTCAATACATTTGCTCCTAAAGCAGTAATTCCTCCGTCTCCAAATATCAATGCTTGGATTAGAAGCACTACGGTAAATACGAGCACAGCAGCCTCAGGTGCTAAAAATACGATAGCGACTAAAGCTCCTCCAACCATGTGACCACTGGTACCAAATGGGATTGGCATGTTCATGGACATGATTGCAAAAATACCTGCTGCGAGAACTGCTAAAAGAGGTATACGTTTTTCATCTAAGTTGGATCTTGCCCATTTCACGGAGAAGTATAATGCG
>CADBHR010000100.1 GCA_902794475.1 uncultured Methanobrevibacter sp.
ATAGGATGCCCTGCAGTTTGTGAAATCTGAATTGTTCATGAACAGTTTACCCCACAATTGAACATATGCTCCGCCAATCATGGCCGATGAATTGACAAAGCTGCAATCAAGAATTGTGACATTGCAATCCTCGACTTCATAATCCATCATTATGGCCCCCGCATTTTTGGAGGATTTGGTGTTGATGAACTTGCAATCCCTCATATAAAGGTTACCTTTATTTTTCAAGCCAAACGCTCCTGCAGACATCTCGGCGCTTAAATTGATGAATCTTGAATTGGTTATTACAATATCTTCGCATTTTTCGAAGGATATGGCAGGGGAATAGATGGCGGATATGTTTATGAAGTTAGCCCCATCGATAGTGGCCGAGGAATCCCTTACCCAAATCTGACCGTATTTGTTAGATATGGATGATGTGAAGTTGGTGTTTTTGACATTCAACTCCCCATTCTGGATGAAAATGGCCGAACCCGATTCTGCGTGATTGTCAATGAACCGGGAATCATAGCAGTTGATCTTTCCGCCATGATTTGCTATGGCTCCACCATTATATGTAATATGGTCACTGAGGAATGTCATGTTATTGGCGATGAATGTGACATTTCTCAATGTCACCTCACCGGTGGAGTCTATGATTCCTCCAGTTTCGGATTTTCCGTTCTTAAAAATCAGATTTTTAATTGTTACATTGTTTCCGGTTATGTTGAATATTCCAGATTGCCTGTTTCCATCAATTACATGGTTGTTTCCGTTTATTGTAAAATCGCTTTTGCTGATTTCAACATATCCCTTATCTCTTTCGCTGTTGAATGTGTAGTTGTCTTGGACATAAAAGGTGTCGTCTGATGCATTGATGTCAATTTCCAGTTCTGTGAATGTCTTCGGCGAGTCAGCAAGGATTTGCTGGTCTTCAGTGCCGATTGTGTCGTTGGCGTCGCTGGCACAGGCCGCACCAATGGAGAAGAGCAGCACCAGCAATACGCCCAGTATGATTTTTTTCATTTTTTTCACCTATTTTACCTTGACTGTTGTCTTTATTGTGTCCTTGAGGTATGTCACTTGAACTGTGTATGTTTTACCTTTTTTGAGCTTTTTGATGACTTTTTTGTTTAATGTCTTTTGTGCAACTCCTTTTGCATTGGTTTTGACCTTGTAGGTTTTGCCGTTCAATTTGAATTTGATGGTTTTTCCTTTCTGGAGTTTGCCGTTGATTTTAAGGGTTGCTTTTAAGGTAAATTTCTTGGCAGTCTTTTTAACTGTGACTTTACTTGTTTTAAGCACCTGTTTTACAGTAACCTTGTTGGTGTAGGTTTTGCCGTTGTAGACAGTTTTGATTGTGTATGTCTTAGGAATGTCAGTGATTTTAACCTTGGCGATTCCTTTACTATCTGTTTTGGCAGTGGTTGTTTTACCGTTGATTGTGAATTTAACAATCGCACCAGAACCAACAGCATGACCGTCAGAAGTTACAGCCTGAACGGTGAAGTAAGATCCACTACCGTAATCAACTGAAATGTCCTTATTGTTGATGATTTTACTGTCATCTGCAACAGTATAGACTTTCAAACAAACAATTGCTCCCCCATCTTTATAAGAATCAGACCATGGTGCTCCATCAATAGAGAAAAATGAAATATTCTCAGTATAATCTATTCTCACATCAGGTTGTGTAATATAAGGCATAGCATTGGAAGTTATAATTGCTTTGAACACATCTCCTTTTTTAATTGGTATGTAATCATCTAATTTGATAGTATGGTAACCAAAGAATGGTGATACTCCTTTTTGAGTTAATTTTAATTCGTCATTGACATAAATCTCAACGGTGTAATTGACACCCTCTTTATTGAAGTATGTTCCAACTGCAGCAATCAAATCATCATCTAATGCTTCAAACACATTCATATAACTTACATTGTTTTCACCAGACATGAAATTACCACCACCTATAATTGCATATTGGTAGTTCTTGTTGTAAGGTACGGTATTTTCAAATATTACTGTAGCAGCACAACTACTTGGCTGAGCAGGATCATATCTTAAGAGTGTTTGGTCATAATATGAAACATATAAAAATCCATCATTTCCCCAGCCAGGACCCCAGCTGTTTTTAACAATCCAAGCACCATCACCAGGAGGGGTGATTAAGAAGTTTTCTTTTGGGAAATTGTCATCCCATCCTACGATGGAAACGGCATGATTTGGATTTAAAGGTTTATCAACATATTGTGCATATGTAGTATCATTATAATACGGATTTGATTCATCATATGTAGATTGCCCATAATAAGACACAGCCAGAGAACCATATTTAATAATTGCTTCCTTAAGTTTTGTGCCATTAGGGATTTCATTATTAGGTACGAATATTGCATCTTGAACATGAATATCATTTAAAGTTGTTATCACAGGGGAAATTTTTCCCATTTCATCATAAACATCCGCATCATATATTAATGCTCCAAGCCAGCTTACTAAATAACTTATAGCATAAACACTGTTTCCCCCTTCAACTAAACTAGTGTCCCCATAAATTGAATATCTATACATTGAATCTTTCATGTTATTTTCTGAAAAGTCAGATGTGATTCCAGCAGCTTTTAATATTACAGATTCCAAAGCTCCAGTCATTCCGAATGTCCAGCAGGCACCCATCCAACCTTGATCTCTAACTGGCGATACCCATCCCCAGTCACGCAAATCAAATCTTTTTGGAAGATTAGTGACGTTAATAGTATTATTCAGCAATGTTAATTGCATGCCTTGTCCAATCACTATTGTTGAATGAATTTCGTTGTTGGTTGAGACATTGTCATCATTGATATAAACATTGTTGTCTAAAACACCAACCTTATCGAAAAATGTATAGATAGGATTTGTATTGTTTTCAAACAGTGAATTTTTAATGTTGTATGATGACTCATATGCGCCGATTGCATTTCCTGCACTTGCAGTGTTATTGATAAAATTGGTTTTATCCACATTTAAAGTACCTATATCATTGAATATTGCACCACCATAGGTTGGATATCCTTCAATAACATCAACACCGTTTGAGGTGAAATTACAATTAGTAATGTTGCTTGTGACATATGAAAGGTAAAGTGATCCTCCATTATATCTAGCATGATTGTTTGTGAATAATGTATTGTTTATGAATAAATTTCCACCTAATTGAAGATATGCTCCACCAAATTCGGAAGAAGTGTCTTTAAATATTGTATCAATTATTGTTACATTACCGTTAACACCAAGGTCTCCCCAAATGTCTGCATTAATAGCTCCTCCATTTTTAGAAGATGTAACGTTTGTAAATTCACAGTTTTCAATGTATACTTCACTACATTCTTTAAGACTTATTGCACCTGCAGTAATGTCAGCTTTTAAATTATTGAATTTGGAATTAATAATTGAAACATTAGAACGTTGAACGTATAATGCAGGAGAATAAGTTGAAATAGTATCAGCAAAAATTGCATTCTGTATATGGATTATAGCATTTTTGTAAGCGGTAATTTGAGCTGATTTAGAGACCCATTTTGAGGTCATGTTTGTATTTGAAAGGTCTAATTCTCCTTTATCAAGATATATTGCTGAACCTTTTTCAACAGCGTAATTGTCTATGAATCTTGAATTATCACATTTAATAGTTACATTCTCATAAAGCCCAACTGCAGCACCCTGTTTAAATGCATAGTTGTCAATGAAAGTAACATTGCTCAATGTCAATGACCCAGTAGTATAGATTGCCCCACCTTTTTCAGCATTACCGTTGATTAGGATTAAATCATTTATTGTTACGTTGTTTGCGGTAATATTGAATATTCTTGATAGGTTTTTACCGTCAATTGTGCGGCCGTTACCGTTAAGTACAAAATTATCCTTGCCGATAACAATTCCGCTTTTGTCATCGGTTTCGTTGTTGAATTTGTAGTCGTGGGTTAAATCCACAACCTCTTTACTATTTATTTCATCAGTCAAGTTGGTGAATGAATCATCACTTGCTGTGTAGATGTCATTCTGAGTGGTTTCAAGAATATCTGCACTGTCGTCAGTTGTGATATCCTCCTGAACCGTTTCTAATAGTTCTTTGCTGTCATCGCATATTGCATCGTCAGTGATGTTTTCTGCAGCACATACTGCCCCCACCGACATTATCAAAATAAGCATGACAATCAGAATTTTCAAAGCTTTCATAATTATCACAATTAAAGATATGTGAAAAATATTATTTAAACATATATAGTTTTGATTGATTTGAAGAACAACATTCAAAATTTAACCGTTACAAAATATAGTTTATTAAAAAAAATAATAGATTATATATAACATTCATTACAAAATATAATTATCAGTAAATTTTAGTGAAAAAAATGAATGTGAAATTAAACAGCCGGATGCAGCTATTGATTCTGTTTGGCCTGGCGGCGGGCCTTGTAACAATAGCCCAGTCAATTATTACAACAGGTGTCGTTTATCTGATGAGTGACTTTTCTGTCTCATCAACACAGGCACAGTGGTCCTATTCAGCATTCCTGCTTGTTGTAGGAGTAATGATTCCATTAAGCGCGTATATATCACGCAGATTCCGTGCAAGATCAATATTCTTCTTTTCACTAATCATATTTCTCATAGGATCAGTAATATGCTATTTTTCAACTTCACTAATCACATTAATCATTGGTAGAGTCCTTCAGGGCATTGGAAACGGCATTATAATGCCATATGTCCAGATTTTACTCTTGAGAACACTACCCGAAGAGAAATGGCAGACCTATATGGGATTATATGGTTTGATTATTGGAATAGCTCCCGTCCTCGGTTCATTTATAGGAGGATTTGTAATAACATTCTACGGCTGGAGAGCACTTTTCTCATTTTTCACAGTTGCCACAATAATCCTTTTGGTTTTAGGCATATTTTTCGTAAAGGACAATACTCCAACCGAAGATTATCCCCTCGACTATTTGTCTGTCATATTGTCAGTGATTGGATGTGCAGGAGTGATGCTTGGCTTTACAAATGTTGCAGACTATGGATTTACACATTATCTGGTAATTTTACCGATAATCATCGGAATTATATCCCTAATATTATTTGTAAAGCGTCAGCCAAAATTGGACAAACCTCTGATTAACCTGTCCATACTTAAAAACAAGTATTTCCTAGTGGGTACAACATTCATCTGCATTCTCTTTTCATGTTTGAACGGATGTACTGCGCTTATCCCAATATTCGTTCAGGGCGTTGCCTACAATTCCGCAATTATATCCGCCGCAGTGATGCTTCCTGGAGGACTGCTGATAATTGCCTTCAATATCATAGGCCCATTGCTTACAAACAGAATAGGAATCAAAAAAGTCCTGATTATGGGTTGCATCGTTTCAATAATAGGATTTGCAACCATGATGTTCTATACACAGGATTCCTCCTTTGAATTCATGACCATAACCCAGGCAATCCGTCTAATCGGTGCCGGCCTGGTCCTGATGCCTGCAACAACATGGACCCTGACCATGGTGTCCGACAAGGTGGAAGACGGAACTGCAGTAAACAATACCCTAAGACAGATTTTTGCAGCAATCGGATCATCAATCGTAGTTGTCATAGTGGCCGTTTTGGCAGGAGGCGCCATAGACCACAATACCGCATCAGTTGTGGCATTCAACCAGACATCATTGATTCTGCTTGCTTTGCATGTTGTCATGCTTATTTTAACTATCGTGTATATTGACGATAAGGACAAAATCGAAAGTGCAAAAAAATAGAGGTAAAATTTGATGTCTAAACATCAATTTTACTGTTTATTAATGAGTCATCGCCAGCTGAAATGATTTCACCATCCAAAACTTCGACAACTCTGTCTGCAAGTTTTGCCACATCCATATCATGAGTTACAATAATCAGTGTTACATTCTTATCTTCATGCAAATCAATTAGTTGCTTAAGGATTCTGCTACTTGTCTTCGAATCTAGTGATCCTGTTGGTTCATCAGCCAATATAATTGACGGATCATTTGCAAGTGCACGGGCAATGGCCACCCTCTGGCGCTCACCACCTGACAATTTATTCGGCTTCATGTCAGCCTTGTCCTTCAAGCCCACATCATCAAGCAGTTTCAGTGCCCTTGACC
>CADBHR010000101.1 GCA_902794475.1 uncultured Methanobrevibacter sp.
AATCGATAAGATTGTAACCAACAGGCTATTGGCCCCATTCATATTCCTTTTCATAATGTGGGTAATGTTTCAATTGACATTCACAATCGGAGCTCCTTTCCAGGACATGATTGATGAAGCATTTGGATCAATAGGAGAATTTGTTGCAGGATATATTGCAAATGAATACTTAGCATCATTCATCTGTGACGGAATCATCGGTGGAGTAGGTGGTGTTCTCACATTCCTTCCTATCATTATTCTGATGTTTTTATTCCTAAGCATATTGGAAGACTGCGGATATCTTGCAAGGGCAGCATTTACCTTAGACAAATTGATGCACAAAATTGTTGGACTTCACGGTAAGGCTTTCATTCCTATGATTTTAGGATTCGGTTGTGGTGTACCTGCAATCATGGCAACAAGAACCATGGAAAACGAAGGGGACCGTATGCTTGCAATGATGCTCGTTCCATTCATGTCCTGTACTGCAAGACTGCCGATTTATGCTATTTTTATTGCAGCATTCTTTTCCAACAACGAAGGAACAATGTTGCTTGCAATCTATGTATTGGGTATTATTGTAGCACTTATTGTTGCGGCTATCCTTAAAAGAACAATGTTTAAAGGATTATCCACACCATTCGTAATGGAACTGCCAACATATAAAGTACCGTCCGTAAAAGGTGTTCTATTGCACACCTGGGAGAAAGTAAAAGGATTTTTAAGAAAAGCAGGTACCATCATTCTTGCCTGTTCAATTGTATTATGGGTTTTAAGTATATTCCCATTAGGTGTCGAATACGGATCTGCCGACAGCGTATTAGGTATGATCGGTTCAGTTATCGCACCAATCTTTGCTCCATTAGGATTTGGAACCTGGCAAGCTGCTGTAGCAATCATTGCAGGATTAGCAGCTAAAGAGGTAGTAGTGTCAACATTCGGTACATTAGCCGGATTGGAAGAAGATGATGAAGAAGGAATTACCAATTTGGTGCATGAAACATTTACACCATTGTCCGCATTTTCATTCATGGCATTCACATTGCTCTACACCCCTTGTTTTGCAGCAATCGGTGCAATCAAACAGGAAACCAACAGTTACAAATGGGCATTAACAATGTGTGGTATCACACTTGTAACCGCATACATCGTTTCATTCCTGATTTACAATGTTGGTTTACTTGCAGGATACGGATAGTGAATTAAAAGCGTAAGATTAAAAATGACGATTAGAATTTCTAATTGTCATACTTAAATTTTTTAAAAAAGGTGATTAAAAATGACAAGAACTTTAAAGGAAGTAAAACCTGGCGAAACAGTTAAACTGGTAAAATACCATAATACTGGAGACATAGGTTTAAGAAGACACTTATTAGGTATGGGTTTTGTTAAAGGTGCAGAAATTACCGTTAAAAAAGTTGCAACTTTAGGAGATCCTATTGAAATGAGTGTAAAAGGATATGATGTTTGCCTTAGAAAGGAAGAAGCCGAAAACATCGAAGTGGAATAAATTATTTTATTGAGTGTTTATTATGAAATGCCGTATGTGTGGCTTTGAATTTGATGAAACAAAACTGGAAAACCGTGGCTGTTGCGGTTGTGGAAAACATAGCAACTGCAATCAGGTACACTGCCCAAATTGTGGATTTGGCAATCATCCAGAACTTGAAGAAGAATTTGAATTTATAAACAAACTCAAAAACAGACTTAAAATTGGAAAAAAGGATAAAAATTATTTTTAAAGAGAGGTTATAAAAATGAGACATGAGGAATTTTTAAACAAATGTTACGAACATAAACATGCATTGATTTTCGCAGCAGGAATCGCCACTGCAATCATTGGTAAAAAAGCATTGGAATCCAAAACTGTAAAAAATGCTGCAACTAAAGGAATGGCTACAGTAATGTCTGCTAAAAGGGATGCTGAAGAATGCTTCCAGGACATGAAAGAAAACGCAGAAGACATTGTAGTTGATGCACACCAAGAAGACAAAAAAGAAATTTACGTAGAATCAAAAGAATAAACTTATTTTTTCAAGGTATAAAAAGATGAAATATCAAGTAATGTATGATAACGGCTCCCGTCTAAGAGTTCGTTCAGGCCAATGGGCTTTCACCAAAAAGGAAGGCTATGGCCTTGCTTCATTACTTTTAAATCATAGTTTTGTCCACGAAGTATTCACTTCCCACAGAAACGGAAGTATTTTAATATACCACGACGGGAACGTTGAAAGCAAACAGAAGATTTTCAATATCCTGGACAACATTACATTAGATGACCTATTTGAAGCAGAGCCAACCCAAGCTCAAAGCTCAAGGGAAATCACAGACGATTTCTATTTAAAATTATCCAAAATGATTGTTCATAGATTCATTTATAGGATATTCTTACCAATACCACTAAGAAATGCATTAACAATTTATAATGCATTAGAATATATTTGGGAAGGTTTAGACAGCTTAACTAGCTTCAAAATTGATGTTGCACTTCTAGACGGTGCAGCAGTAACTGGAGCACTGCTTCAAAAACAATATAAACCTGCAAGCTCAATGATGTTCTTATTGTCCATCTCCGACGCACTCGAGGACTACACATTGCAGAAAGCCAAAAGTACACTTAAAGACAGTTTGGCCTTAAACATCGATACTGTATGGGTAGTAGGAGAAGACGGTGAAGAAAAACAATGCGCTGCAGTTGATATTGACAAGGGAGATAAGATCAAAGTCCATATGGGCGATGTGATACCAGTTGATGGAAAAGTAATTGAAGGAGAAGGAATGGTTAATGAGGCTTCAATGACTGGAGAACCGTTAGCCGTCCATAAAAGACCTGGAAAAACCGTTCATGCAGGAACCGTTATAGAAGAAGGAAATCTCATTGTTGAAGTTTATTCAATGAATAAAGAGACAAGATTAAACAAGATTATTGATTTGATTGAGAACTCTGAAGAGCTTAAAGCGGATACACAAAGCAAGGCCGAAAAACTCGCCGATTCTATCGTGCCATACAGCTTCCTTGCAACTGCTTTAACTTATCTGATTACAGGAAATTCAACAAAGGCATTATCCGTATTGATGGTTGATTTTTCATGTGCCATCAAGCTTACAACACCATTATCAATCATATCTGCAATGCGCGAAGCATCAGATAACAGAATGATGATAAAAGGTGGAAAGTTCCTCGAAAACTATGCAAATGCAGACACAATCATATTCGACAAGACTGGAACACTGACAAATGCAACACCGAAAGTTGTTGATGTGGTTCCTATGTCCAAACGATATGAACGTGATGACATCTTAAGGATGGCCGCCTGCATTGAGGAGCACTTCGCCCACAGTATTGCCGCAGCCATCGTGAAACAGGCCGAAGAGGAAGGCTTGAAACATGAAGAAGACCATAGTGAAGTGCAATACATTGTGGCACACGGTATTGCAACCGAATATAATGGAAAACGTGCAGTTATCGGATCCAAACACTTTTTATTTGATGATGAAAAAGTGAAAGTGACAAAGACTCAAGAGAAAAAAATAGCCAAAGAATCTGCAGAGCATTCTGTGGTTTATCTGGCTATCGATGGAAAACTTGAAGGACTAATTTGCATTGACGATCCTGTACGTAGCGAAGCAAAATATGTCATTGAGGAACTCAAGGATTTAGGTATTGAGAATGTTATAATGCTTACGGGAGACAGTGAAAGCGGTGCAAAAGCCAGCGCCAAAGCATTGGGCATTACCGATTATAAATCTCAAGTTCTTCCAGAGGACAAATCAAGAATCGTTGAAGAACTCAAACAAGAAGGAAAAACCGTCATAATGGTTGGAGACGGCATTAATGATTCACCAGCACTTGCAGCTGCGGATGTATCCGTTTCAATGAAACATTCATCCGATATTGCCCGAGAAGTTGCCGACATATCCTTGCTGTCTGATGATTTGTACGACCTTGTGACACTTAGAAAATTAAGTGTTGGAATGTTGGATAAAATCAACAACAATTACCGCAATATTGTTGCAGTGAACGGCAGCCTCCTTGTTTTAGGCGTTTTAGGAGTGATTCCTCCATCAACCTCATCAATGATACATAACCTATCTACGATGTTGTTTGGAGTGATGAGCACTAAATCCGTTTTAAAAGATGAAGACTATTCAAAAGGTATGGAAGTAGAAGCCATTGAAGTGGCTGATATTTCTTAATCTTTTTCTTTTTTTAAATTTTAATCATCGAATTGAACATATTAAAATAGAACTATTTAAATTAATTTTTAGGAAGGCACCGTTAATGAGCACAATTATTGAATTTAAAAATGTTGACAAGATTTATAAATCTGGAGACCACATCTTAAAAGCCATGGATAACGTCAACTTTACAATTGATGAAGGTGAATTCGTAGTGATTTTAGGACCATCAGGTGCGGGCAAATCAACGCTTTTAAACCTCCTGGGAGGTCTTGATATGCTAACTTCCGGCGAAATCATTGTAAATGACAATCATATAGAAGAATTTTCAGACAATCAGCTTACAGACTATAGAGCCAAAAATGTGGGATTTATTTTCCAGTTTTATAACCTGATTCCGAACCTGACAGCTCTTGAAAACGTTGAACTGATGAAAGACATCGTGGATGTGGACATAAATGGACTGGAAGTTTTAGAATCAGTAGGGCTTAAAGACCATGCCGACCAGTTTCCTGCACAATTATCTGGAGGAGAACAGCAAAGAGTATCAATTGCACGAGCAGTGGCCAAACAGCCAACTATGCTTTTATGTGATGAACCGACAGGTGCGCTTGACTCAAAAACAGGCGTTCTGATTCTGAATCTGCTTCAGGACATGAGCAACAACCAAGGAACTACAGTAGTCATCGTGACACACAATGCAATATTGGCCCATGCAGCAGATAAGGTAATCAGAATTAAGAACGGTCAAATCGAATGCATCGTCATTAATGAAAATCCAAAAAAAGTTGCAGATTTGGAATGGTGAGCATATGCTTAAAAAAAAGATGATACGTGACATTCGCAGGCACAAAACCCAATTCCTATCAATATTTCTGATGGCATTTTTAGGTGTTTTTGTCTTTGCAGGTGTCGGAGGAGAATCTGTAGGACTTGAAGTCAATGTCGATAAGTTTTACGATGACACCAACCTTGCTGACGGTTGGATCTATTCAAATTACATCAATGACCTCTTTTTAGAACAAGTAAACTGTTTAGGTGCAACCAATCAAATGGAAAGGCAACTGGTTGTGGATTCCATTGCGGATTTTTCAAATGACCCTGAAATTACGCTGCATTTTGTAGAGAACAACACAATATCCAAGTTTTATCTGATAGATGGTGAACCAGTAGACATAAACGATAAGAATGGAGTATGGCTGGACAAAAGTTTTGCAGATGCAAAGGGCCTGAAAGTGGGGGACAACATCACATTTAAATTTGAAGATTACAAAATCGAAAAGGAAATCAAGGGGATAGGATATTCACCTGAATACGTCTACCATGCATCCCAATCATCTGTAATACCTGATTTTTCAAAATTGGGTTTTGCATATATGTCATATAAGGCATTTCCAGGGGATACTGTTCCGTATAATGTTTTGAATGTTAAATTTGATGGAACCGCTGAAAATTATAATGACCTGCTGGATTATCATATGGACGGATATTATAATTCATTTGTTGAAAGGTCTGAACACACAAGCGTGTCACAATTTTCAGAAGAGATTGACCAGCACCAGATGATGGCGGGAATTTTTCCAGTCGTATTCATACTGATTGCGATGTTAATCCTTTTGACAACAATGACAAGGATAATTGCACACCAAAGAACACAGATTGGTATTTTGAAGGCATGCGGATTTAAAGACAAGTCTATAATGTTGCATTATATCTCATATGGTTTCTGGTTGGTTTTAATCGGTTCAATCTTAGGATTGATTATAGGTCCTATGACATTGCCTAAGCTCTTCTACCCATCAATGAGCTCCACATACATATTACCGTCATGGAATCCTGCATGGAGCATGAATTTTGTCTATGTTGCATTGGCAATGATTCTAATGTCCCTTTTAGTTTCATATTTTGCTTTTTAATGAAAATCCGGCAGATACAATAAGACCAAAGGCTCCAAAGATCTCTTCATCAGGAATAATTGAAAAATTAGGGTTTTTCAAACATATGTCATTCAATACCCGTTGGAATTATCGTGATGCCAAAAGAAACAAATTCAGGGCATTGATGACCATCATAGGAGTCATAGGCTGCACTGCACTATTAGTATCCGCATTTGGAATGTATGACGGAATGAATGATTTGAAAGAATGGGAATTCATTATGACTCCAAACTGATTATTGATGATAATGCAAGCAGTTCAGATGTTGATGATGTTGCAGATGAAGTTGATGGAGATAAGATAATGGAATCCTCCATTGAAATCGAATCGGATACCGGCAAGAAGTCAGGATCGCTATTGGTTTTAAACCATACTGATTTGGTTACCCCAACAGATTATGACTGGAATAAACTTAAAATCGAAGATGATGAGGTTTCAATTTCACAAAAAATGGCTGACATGCTGGGAGTTGATGTTGGTGATACCGTAAAATGGCACATTATGGGTTCTGACAAATGGATTAACACCAAAATTGATAAAATTCATTCAGACCCAACTTCACAGGGATTCATAATGTCTGCCGACAAGTTAGAAGACTTGAAGTTAAACTACACTCCAACAAGCATTGTAACAACCGAGCATGTAGACAAGAATTATACTGCAATCAAGTCAACCAACTCAATAAAAGACATGACCTCAAGTTGGGACGAATTAACAGAGGCAATGTGGCTATTGATATACATCCTAATATTCTTTGCATCACTTTTGGCTGTTGTGGTGCTGTACAATCTAGGACTGCTGTCATTTACAGAAATTGAACGTGAAATAGCTACCCTTAAGGTTTTGGGCTTTAAAACAAAATCCTTGAGAAAGCTGCTTTTAACACAGAACCTGTGGTTTACGAGTATTGGATACCTTTTAGGCATTCCCGTAGGCTATTACATATTAAAAGTCATGTGGGATTCATCAGGAGACTCATTTTATATTCTCCCTTCAATATCTCTTATGAATTTAATATTAACTGCCGCAATAACATTTTCATTATCCATACTTGTAAACCTGATGTTTTCACGTAAAATCAAAAAGTTAGACATGGTGGAATCACTTAAAAGTGCTGAATAGTTAATCTATTCACACTTTCTAAGTGAAAAGAATTACAGTTTTAATAACCTTTTGTCAGATATCGATAACTTGAACCACCCCATCCTATAGAGGATGGGGATTCCTGAATTATTTTCACTTAATAATGGTTAATTTAAGTATTTTTTCAGGCTATCCCCGTTGAACCAG
>CADBHR010000102.1 GCA_902794475.1 uncultured Methanobrevibacter sp.
GTTCAGGGACTTGTAACATTCACAATCAATGGCCAAAATTATTATGTTGAAGCGATAGATGGAAAGGCTACATTAAACATTGAATTTTCCGAATCAGGCGATTATACTATTGACGTGCAATATGAATCCAGCATGGCTGAATCAAACGACATATCATTTAACTTTACAGTATCCCCTTCAGTGCAGTCAATCATATCCTACTTTGCGGATGACATTGTAAAATATTATGGCGGACCGGAAAAATTCACAGCAACATTATTGGATAGCGGAATTCCATTGGCCGAAAAGACAGTCAACGTCAGGGCAGATGGCAAAATGTATACCGCAACAACTGGTTCAGACGGTCAATTCAGTCTTGATTTGAACTTGAATCCTGGAATATATACTGTAACTACCTATTATGGTTCTAAAATCTTTTCATCCAAATATACCGTAATATCCACAATAGGTGCAGTTGATTCAAGAGGAGAGTTCCTGAATACTCTTGTCAATGCAACATTCATAGATTCTCATGGTCAGTTCCTTGAAAGCGGAAAGGCAATATTCAGGGTCAACGGTAAGGATTATCTTGGAAATATCGGCAATGGCGGTTATTCATCCGTAAACATAGATCTGGATGCCGGCAACTACACTTTGGCAATTATAAATCCTAGCACCGGTGAGCAGGTCGAGAGGAACCTCTTCATTGAAAAGACAACTCCTGGCTTCTTTACACTCTCAATATACCAATACGGATATATAGTTTCAATCTTTGCGGACTTGCCTTTCAATGCAAACGGATACGTTACCCTGGCATGTGGAGACAAAAGCACTTACTCCCCAATCAACAACAGCGGATACACCACATTGAAGATTGACCATCTGCCTGTGGGAAATCACCTGCTGACTGCATACTATGAAGGTGACGACAACTATAAGGGAGTTTATAACAGGTCCCAAAGTTTTGCTGTCGAAGAGACAAACATTGAGATAACCGCTTACGATTCAGCATTCTATTATGATTACATTAATCCGAATCTATACACCGTCAACGTTAAGAACAATGGTAATTCGGTCAATATTGGAGATGTTGTCGTTACAATAGACGGACACACACGAAGCGCTCCTTGTAAGGATGGAAATGCATATATCAAGGTAATGGAAAAGCCGGGAATATATAATGCAGTCATAGAATATGGTGGAGTCAACATCACCCGTGAGATAAATGTCAAGCCGACAATAATATCCAATGACACATTCAATTATGACTATTCACAGTCAAGGGTCTTTGCCACTTTCCTTGATTCAAACGGCAATCCTATTCAGAATAGGGATATAATATTCTTTGTAGGTGAGGATGAGTATCATGCAACCACAGATGAAAACGGATTCATGACACAGGATGTTCTTGTAAGTGCAGGATCCCAGGAAGTGCTTTTAATCAATCCAGTCACTCAGGATGAGTTCAAGGCCGTGCTGAATGTCAGCAAAATCACTCCTCAGCTTGATTATACCCTGACTGAAAGGACAGATTCATATTCATTTGCAGGCAAACTGTCTCAAGCGGCAACCGGAGGAAGTTTCATATATACCTTTGAAGGCCAGGATTATGTGATAAACTACATTAGAGGCTTTGCCGACTTTATTATTCACACTTCCAGAGCAGGCGATTTTAACGTGACAGTAAAATTCACAGGAGACAACAACCTCAATCCGGTGTCCGGCTCATTCATATTGAACCTTAATAATAAGGCGGACAGTTTCACAGTCACCGGACTCACTGTAGGATATGGACAAAATGGCGTTGTCACAATTACACTTGCAGATGCAAGCGGCATGCCGAAGGCAAACTCCAAAGTCACTGTTGTCATCGGTGGAAAGACATCATATCTCACCACCAATTCCTACGGAAAGGCATACTATACAGTGAACCTTAATGCAGGAACATATTCACTCGCTCTGACAAGCGACAACAACGGACATAAGACCGTGAATGTTGTAGTCAAAAAGTCCACTCCAGTATTGAAGGCATCTGCAAAGACATTTAAGCTTAAGGTCAAAACCAAGAAATATGCAGCAACATTCAATCTGCCTAAACGTAATCTGAATCACTATAAGCTTACATTAAAGGTTAAGGGCAAAACATATTCCGCATACACCAATTCAAAAGGAAAGGTTACCTTTAAAATCACCAAATTGAATAGGAAAGGAACATTCAAGGCAGTCATTACATTCAAAGGTGACAATAATCTCAACAAGGTTAAAAAGACCGTGAAAATAAAGGTTAAATAATTCATGAAAATCACTAGATTGTTGGGGGACAGCTCCGATTTCAGGGAAAAATCCAAGAAAATCGATGGCATTTCGGATTTGGACATGCTAAAGGACATTGCCCTAAACGAATCCGATTACAGGATTCGAATTAAGGCAGTCCGATATATATCGGATGACGATTTTTTAAGGCAAGTCATATACGATGACCCTAACAGGAATGTCAAGGTTGCTGCTGTGGACAACCTCACCAACCATCAATATCTGAAGGTCATCGCTTTAAATCATCAAAACTGCCATGTGAGGATTGCCGCAATCAAAAAATTAGATGACGCATCACTGCTGAGTGATATTGCCAAAAACGAGTCAAACAGAAGTGTTAAAAAAATAGCTTTTGAAAAAATGAAAAAGATTATGTAACTGACGTTACATAATATGCTCCTCTTCTTTTGGCGGCTTCTTGCCGTTGAATACATCCAAGTCCATTGCCTTGTTTCTGAATGAAACGATTATTGTACAGATTGCATCTCCTGTAACGTTTACGGCTGTTCTGACCATGTCAAGGATATGATCTATACCAAAGATGATGCCTATTGCCTGTACCGGAAGTCCCACTGAATTGAATACCATCGTCAAGGTTACAAGTCCAACGGAAGGAACGCCCGCAGTTCCTACGGATGCCATCACCGCAGTGAATATTACAGTCAGCAGAGCGGATGTGCCAAGGTCGATACCATATGCCTGAGCTGCAAACATTACCGCCACACCCTGCATGATTGCCGTTCCATCCATGTTGATTGTAGCGCCTAAAGGTATTGTAAAGGAACTCACGTCACGTGAAACTCCCATTTCTGAAAGCTTATCCATGTTCAGGGGTATGGTCGCATTTGATGTTGAAGATGAAAATGCGAAAAACATTACTGAAATAAACCTTTTGAAGAATTTAATAGGGTTCAGACGTGTGAATATGACAAGCAATGACGGATAGACAATGAATGCCTGTATTGCAAGACCGATGAGTACGCAAATAATATATTTTGTAAGAGGCATAATTCCATCAAATCCAAGGCTTCCGAATGTTTTTGCCATCAGACAGAATACTCCGATAGGTGCGAATTTCATGACGATTGAGGTCATTTCCATCATGATTCTGTTTCCTTCGGTGAATATCTTGTTGAAGGTTTCTGTCTCTTCCTTTAGCTTGGCCAGTATGATGCCGATAAGCAGTCCGAATATGATTACCGGAAGCATGTCCCCGTTTGCAAGTGAACTGAATGGATTGTCGGGAATTATATTAAGTATTGTGTCTGTCATTGTCTGGTTGACTGTTAAATTGGCGGTTTCTGTGATTCCTCCCATATTAAGGCCTAAGCCAGGTTGAATGATAATGCCAATTTCCAAAGCTATTGTAACGGCAATTGCTGTTGTTATCAAATAAATCAGGATTGTGGTTCCGCCGATTGATCCTATTGTCCGCACATCGGAAATTGATGCAACGCCGACAACAATTGAAAAGAAAACCAGTGGAACAACCAGCATTTTCATCAGCTTGATGAAGAGGTTGCCGCCCAGATAGAATACGTTGTTCATCAGCACTATGTCCTTGATAAATGTATCAGTAACATAGAAATTCAATATCAAACCCACAATCATACCCAATACCATTCCGATGAGTATCTGATTTCCCAAGCTTATTCCTTTTAGTCTACTTAACATTTTATGCCTCGTGTTAAGTTTTGTTTAAAATTGTTAATAAATATATCTTTGCATACATTGAAAATAGATTTTTGAATGGTGATTCAAGAATATTGAGTGTTGGTGCAGGCATATAATGCTTTAAAAAAATAAGTGGCAATATTATCAATCATAAATTTAATTAAATGATATTGAAGATTAGAGGTATTCAATAATCTTCAAGCCTGTCGGTGTGCATTTGTATAATCTGCCTTTTTTTGCCTCTTCATTGAGACACACTACCAGATTTTTGTTTTTCAAATCATTGAGTGAGGTTGAAACCTGGCTGGTTTTAAAATGGGTTTCACGGGCGATTTCCGAGGGCATCTTAAAGGTATTGCCAATTGCTTTCAATGTTCCTATTCTATATTTTGAAACTTTAATGAAACCTAAGATTGAATATAACTCTTTTTCATTCATGTTAATATTTGTTTAAATTAAAAAACAAATCTTTATATACGAGATAATTTGCATTTATATCTGTTTCCTAATAATTTAAACACAGATTAAACGAAAAATTAATATTTGTCAAACGGCAATATTAATATAGTGATATCAATGGCCGATGCAACCTATGAGGAACTGATTCTGGATATATTATATGTTGATGGAAGGATTTCAAAGGCCAAGCTTATAGGCATATTGGCGGGCCTGATTGTTTTCATCGCCAATATGATTTATACGATTCCATATTCCCTAAGGGCAGGCCCATTGCTGTTTTTGATTACAATGTCAATATGCTTTTTCCAGATTGTGCTCTATTACTGCATATGCAGGTGCGGAGGATATTTGATTAGAAGATTTTCCAACTAGATTGAGCTCATGAACCTTTCCTTGATGGTGATCGGGTCCAAATCTATTATAGGTGAATTTGAGTTTCCAGGTTCTGTTTTATATACGATGAAACTTGCATCATCGCTTCTTATTGCATCATTAAGATTAATTTCTGCAAAATCGAAGCTGTTTTTGAATCCCACTCCCTTGGCAACATCCACCAAGTCTATTTTTTGCGCATATGTGTCCTGGTTTCCGGTTGACCCGTAGGCACCGTTGTCGATGACAATCCATGTCAGGTTTGACGGATTGTTTGCAAATATTGTCACAAGTGAACCCATGTTCATCAGAAGTGACCCGTCCCCGTCGATGACAACAACGTCCTTGTTTGGCTTTGCCATTGCAAGCCCGAAACCTATTGATGAGGCAAGCCCCATTGATCCGATCATGTAAAAGTTCTCAGACCTGTCATCTATCTCATAAAGCTCCCTTGAGGGAAATCCTATATTGCAGATTACCAGTTCATCGTCTATGCTTTCCATTATTTCCTTTATCGCTTCATATCTTGCCATGTTATCACCAGTATTTGATCTCCAGTAGAATGCTCACCGGCTTTCCGTCATCCTCTGACATCTCCCATGCAAGCCTTATCTTGTCATATGCCTCTTCGGGAGTGGCAGGTGTATAAAAGCTGAAGTCCATTGCTTCAAGAATCTGCGGAGTGGACTCTCCCATCGGAACCTGTCCGCATATGCTTTCGCCTTCCGTTCCCCTGTGGCTCATTATCATCAAGAGAGGAAATTCATACAGTTCCATCAGTGACTTGAGGGCATTAATTGAGTTTCCAAGACCTGAATTCTGCATAAGGATTGCTGTCCTTTTGCCGCCGAGATATGCTCCGGCACATATGCCTATCCCTTCCTCTTCACGGGTAACCGGAATGTGTGTAATTTCCGGGTCATCATCAATCATGTTCAGTAGTTTTGACAGGTTGACGCATGGAACGCTGACGATGAAGTCAACTCCCGCATCCTTGAGACCGTCATAAATAGCCTGTGTACTATCCATTTTATCACTTCATTTTAGTTGATAATATTATTATGTTTAAAAGGTATTTAAATTTACTTTATTTTCGATATTTTAAATTTTCATTAGTTTCAATTCAATTTTAATATATAGTAACCTTTTTATTTATTCAAATCCAATATAAAATCATGTTTGACAAACTACCCGTTTCCTCTAAAACAGAAAAGATTCTGACAAAATCCCTTGATATGAATATAAAAGGGCCTGATTTATACCCTTTACTTGCAACTGCTGATTTTTTAAGACACCAAATCGTTGGGGACAACGTAACATTCATTAACAACTGTAACATCAACTTTACAAACATCTGTACGGTCAGATGCGGATTTTGCGCATTTGGAAAGGATGCCGATGACCCGGATGCATATATCCTGAATGACGAGCAGATACTTGAAAAGGCCGAAGGTGCTGTTTTAAACGGTGCACGGGAATTTACGCTGATGGGCGGAGTTCATCCCGATGCGGATATCGACTATTACCTGCATCTGCTCACGCTTTTAAAGGACAATTATCCCCATGTCACAATCCATGGATTTTCACCGACCATGGTGAGGGACGCATGTCTGGCTTCAGGAATTGATATTGCAGAGGGTTTCGAACTTCTCAAAGACGCCGGCCTTGACACGCTTCCGGGAACTGCCGCTGAAATACTCACCGACAGGTCAAGGGAAATAATCTGTCCTGAAAAGGTAAGCGTGGCGGAATGGGTTGATACGGTCAAGACAGCTCAGGAAGTCGGAATTGAAGGCTCAGCAACAATAATGTATGGGCATGTTGAGACCTTGGAGGAAAGGGTAGAGCATATTGATATAATCAGACAGATTCAGCATGAAACCCATGGGTTTACCGAGTTCATTCCAATGACATTCATGCATGAATATTCACCGATATTTCTGGAAGGCCAGTCCAATCTGGGAGCCACCGGAACACAGGACCTGAAGCTCTATGCAGTTTCAAGGCTGATGCTTAGGGACGTGCTTCCAAACATTCAGGTGTCATGGGTAAAAATGGGATTCAGGTTCGCACAGGTTTCACTAATAGCCGGTACAAATGACCTTGGAGGAACACTTGGAGGAGATGAGCTTTCAGAAGCTTCAGGTGCACCTGATGGAGTTGATGCATCAATCAATACATTTGCCCGCATGGTCAGGGATTTGGGCAGACATCCGATAGAGAGGAATTCCAATTATACCGAGTTTTACGAAATAGAATAGAGGGCACTTTATGAGAAAATTTATTGTCATCGACGGATTGGACGGTTCGGGAAAGGACACACAGGTCAACCTTTTGGCAGAGGCCTATGAAAATAAGGGTCGCAAGGTTACCGTAAGATCCCATCCGTGCAGCGACAATAAGTTTGGCCGCAAGTCAAAGCAGGCCCTCCTGAAAACAGGCAAATACAATAAGATTAAGGCAACCGTCTATTTTGGCCTTGATGCGATAAGGTCCGTTCATATGTACTATTATAACAAGGATGTTGATGTGGTTATCTTTTCAAGATATATCCTTGCGGTGATGTATCTTCCCAATGTCGTCAACACAATAGTCTATAAGATTGTGGCGTTCGTCCTTCCCACATCTGACTGCATGTTCTTTTTGGACATCACTCCCGAGGAGTCCCTCAGAAGAATCGGTTCAAGAAATGAGGAAACCGAAATGTTTGAAAATATCGAATCATTAAGGGAAAACCGTGAAAAGTCACGTAAGTTCACATACAACTGGAATGTGGTTCCGGCAGATGACTCTCCCGAAGTGATTTCAGAAAAAATAGTGGCCAAGTGCTTCAGCACTGACTAGATTATAATACTTCTTTTATTCCGTCTGATGTGATAATCATCAGTGAGTTCAGGTTTTCAAGAACAAGCGAAACGATAGGATGGGTCTGAATGTCCTTGTGCATGAATATTATCTCGTTGCCCACAAGGTCAATCCAGTTCACATGATATACTACAACTCCGTTTACGATAAGTCCCAGGTATTCGGGAACGAATCTGTTTTCATTGATCTCTTCAAAATATGGGCTTTTTCTTAAAATATCTCTTAAAACTTTATCCATTTTATACACCTTTTCTTTCATAAACGAATTTCGGAACCGCCTTGTCGAAAGGATCAAAGCTTTCCCTGTTTTTGACCTCCATGCACTTCATGCTCACCTTTGAGTGAAGTGAGGAAGGCAGTCTCAGAATCCTTTTCAAATCGATTGACACCTTGGCGTCGATTGTTGCAAGGTTGACCCTTGCCATTGCCTCCACAAGGTTCCTGTATCTTCTCGGGCCGATGTCCTTTTTGAAAAGGCCCCAGCTGTCATTGTCCAGATGGTGTCTTGAAGCCATTATGTCCTTCATGAGCTTAGGATTGATTCCATCGATTTTTTCGTTTCCAACCATGTGCTGGATGTTGAACTTGACTCTGTCGGTGAATATCTTCTGGTATCCCACAGGTATTGTGAAATGCTCAAAGTTGAAGCTCTTGTTGGATATTTCGGAGTTCATGAACTGTGACTTTGGAACCTCGGCGCCTGCAGCATATTTCAAAACTTCAGATCGAAGATCACTTCCCGCAGTCATCATCTCCTCATCCATTATCCTAATGTGATAACCTCTTCCTGAGTATATCAGATGGATGTTTTTCAGTCCCAAATCGCCTTCAAGAGTATCAATCAGGTTGTTGACTATTTCCAAAGCCTCGCCAAGACATATTTCACATACTCCGTCGCACTGGCATGACCTGATTGGTATGTCCTTTGCATCAACGTCGAAAATATATTCCGCCTTAAGCCAGTCCTCCCTTCTTCTTGGGTTGTTGTAGAATGCAACTGAAATGTATGCAGCAAAGGGAGCCTTGTATCTGAGGAATTTTCTAAGGGACTCTGTTCCGCCGAAGACCTTGTATCTGTCGTTGGGTCCCCTTCCGTTGTGGTCAAAACCAAACTCCCTTTTCTTTATGTCCTTTGATATGAAGCCGGGCAGGTCCTTAGGGTCCCATTCCTCACGGTAGTATTGCCTTCGCTCCTTTATTGTTGCCTTGGAAAACATAATAATAGTTTATTTTTAAAGTATTTATTTATTCGCAAAGTGTGCTTTAGTGCTAATGTGACTCAAACTTAGATAGTAAAAATAACAGTTAAGTAGATGATGAATAATATTCATCTATATCTTCTTTTTTTTCATGAATTTTTTGTTTTCAAATTAATTAACTCATTTTCAAACATTGATTAAATATTAAATGATATAGTTTATTTAATTTATATAATAAAAATAACCATATATATTAATATAAAAAAACTTTTTTAGACTAATAATGGTGAATCATAATGAATTACAAAAAGACAATGCTGGTTATTTCATTGATTATATGCATATTGTTCAGTGTTTCA
>CADBHR010000103.1 GCA_902794475.1 uncultured Methanobrevibacter sp.
GACATGATTGCAAAAATACCTGCTGCGAGAACTGCTAAAAGAGGTATACGTTTTTCATCTAAGTTGGATCTTGCCCATTTCACGGAGAAGTATAATGCGACAATCAAAATCACATAGTATACTAGACATTGTGAAATAGGTATAAATCCGTCAGGTATATGCAAATTTATTCCTCCATTTTTTTAAAGTAATACTTTTTTGATTCTTATTTATAAAGTGAGTATTACTAAAAAGTATTATTTTTACTTTATTCGAGTAATATCAAGTTAATTGGGAGTTTTATTAATTATAATGGTTAATAAAACCGTATTTTTTCTTGATGTTTTATATTTTAATCTAATTGAGGTATATAAATGTTATTAAAGTAATACAAATTAGTATTATTCTATCTTTTTTGTAATACTTGGCGCCTTAAAATGAGCTTAATTTCTTGTATTTTTGATGTTTATCAGATAGATGAAAATGGCAATTGCAAAGTATAATAAAACCTGTATGTCTAAAATTCCGGTTTCGATGCCCAGAATTGTGTATGTTAAAATCAGGGAGTAAATTCCAATGTAAAAATAGTTTTTGGTCTTCTGCATTATTTTAAATCCGATGCCTAAAGAGAAGCCTAAAAGCAACATCCCAATTAATACTCCGACCTTTCCGAAATCAACCACCATCTGACCGATTAAAGTAGGTGTGACTGTCACTTCAGTTCTCCATGCAATAAGCTTTCCAACCATCATCCTCGGTCCCAAATCACTTCCAGGAATTGAGCTGGCCAACATGTGTCCATGGGTTAAGCCGAAGTTTCCTCCGATAAAGTCAAGCAGGTTCAATACGTGCAGTGTGAAATCAGCTCTTGACTGCAGGGAATACAGCGGACTGGTTGAGGATGTTATTGTCATCTCTCCAAGTGAACGAAAATAACCAATTCCAATGATTGCACCTATACCAAGTACTGCACCGACAACAACTTCCCAAAGAGAAACAATATTTCCATAGAAACCTATGATAATTATGATGAGAAATGCTGCAAGTAGTGGTGTCCTATAACCTAGAAGCAATAAAAATGCACAGTCAATGACTAGCAAAAATAGGAATCTGAATCTCGCCTGTGAACGGGTAATTTTTTTGTCCTGGAAATCTTTCAGATATGCGCTTGCAATCATGCAGGTTCCAGGTATTATTAAAAACACAGGCATTGTAAATGCAGGTTTTAGTAAATATCGAATTGAAGGCTTTAAAAGAGGAATTCCTCGAACTGAAGCAATACTGATGAAGAAAAATATGACACTTATTAATGTTAGACAGAAACCGATGGAATAAATGTCTCTTCTTTTGAATTCAACAATTTTCTTTAAGTTATTATTTAAAAAATATTTTGGAAGTATTGCAGATCCGATAAAGAATCCTGCAAATGCAAGGGCCAATGTAATGCACAGGCTTGGTGAAGGTTTATTCATTGACAAAAGCAAAAACAATGCAAATAAAAAGAGCACAATCAATGGGTTGAAGATATGATTTTTCAGGATATTGTTTTTGTTTAGAAAACTTAAGAAGTTTTCGCTTGGATAAAATCTTTTGAAATAACTGTTGACCCATTGATTTTCAATGAAATCTAAAACGGTAAAAATTAAAGTAAATAAAAAAGATTTGTGAAACTCATCACTAATCTTATTTATCACGGAAGTTAAAGTGGAATAAATCACGCTCATGGTCTACACGTTAAAATTTTCGTATATTAATAACATCAAAGTTTTTGCTGATTTCTTTTATTTGGCTGTCCTGACAGTCATAAATCCTAATTGTGATGTCTTCACTTGTTCCATTTAGGTTGCCTAAAACAGAATCGGCATCATTAATGTTTTCTTTTGTTGCTTTTTTAATATTTAAGCTATCATCAGAAATTATTCCTTTGATTGATTCTCTTTTGCCATTGTTTAAAAGATTATTTGTAATGTTCTGTTCGTCATGGGCACTTAACGAATCCAGTGCTATGCTGGTTGTGATTTCATAATCTGCATTAGCAGGAATCTTGTTTGCCAAATCATTCAGGGAACTTATTTGAATCGGTTTTACTTTGATTTCGCATAAATTTTTATATTTTTCCCCATTGCTTTCCAGACTGATGTGGTCAATATAG
The DNA here is from genome assembly GCA_902794475.1 of uncultured Methanobrevibacter sp. Classification (GTDB taxonomy): domain Archaea; phylum Methanobacteriota; class Methanobacteria; order Methanobacteriales; family Methanobacteriaceae; genus Methanocatella. The sequence continues at coordinate 2,132 of CADBHR010000103.1, forward strand.
ATATCTGCATCTGGAACTGTCCTGTATAATCCTACCAGGTAAGTTTTGTTATTTGAATCAATTAGTAATTTGACGCCATTTCCGCCATTGTCATCTTCCCAAATGACAGTACCATTTAATGTAGTCTTTTCACCAGTTGTTGAATTGAAACCTTCAATATTAGCTTTTACAATAAAACCATCTTTATAATATTTTAAATAAGTGTCGGGCAACTTATTGATGGTTGATTCATCAAAAGCAGTTTTCTGTAAATCAGATGAATTATCTGTAGTAATGTGAATAAATGCAAATGCAATTGCACATATCACCAATATGATTATAATGTAATCAATTAATGTGAATTTGATTTTCATAATTAAACCTAATCTTCATATAATGCTCCAACGGGGCAAACGTCGACACATTCTCCGCAGTTATTGCATTTACTTTCATCAATGATGATTGTATATGCTTTTCTTTCAATTGCTTCTTCCAAACATACGTCAATGCAGTCTTCACAAACTCCACATTCTTCCATATCTACTTTCAATTCATCCACCATAAAAATTTTTAAAGAAATATAATTTTATTTAACTATTTTGATGTTTATATATTTTGTCAAGATAATTTTTAGGCATTCCTAAAGTTTTAATATGATAAAATTCATATATGTAACTGGTGATGCAATGATTTTTAACAAGGGAATTTCAATAATATTGTCAGCTTTGTTCTTTCTGTTTCTGGCATTGTTCTTCTCGACAATATCTGTCATCTTTTTAAAGGGAGGATTGATTCCAGTTTTGGGTTTGGTAATGTTTGTAATATTCTATTTTATTACAAGGGTATTCTATAACTATTTGAGAAATGATGATAAATATAAGAACAACCGTCAGGTGTCAAGCGATATGCCCGGTGAAAAATATTATACAAAAGGAGAATCCGATCCAAAGAAATTATTCATTGTAATCTGGTTAATTGTGATTTTGATTTTGACTTCAGTGTCATTATGGCTGTACTCTTTTAATAATGGTTTGGTATGAAATTGTTGAAAATTTCAAAAAAACCATAACATTTATATAGTATGTAATTAAATATTATAACTGTCTATTTGTATGGATGGGTACCCAAGCGGCCAAAGGGGAAGGACTTAAGATCCTTTGGCATAGGCCTCCGAGGGTTCGAATCCCTTCCCATCCACTATTTTATAATTGTAGAGCGCTACCTTGGTAAGGTAGAAGTCGGGGGTTCGAATCCCCCCTAAGGCTTTCAAGCTATTTTTTTTCAAGATTGCAATATTTTTAAGGTTCATTTTTATTTTCTTATTGGATGTAAAAAATAGTTTCCATAAATTACTTAAAGTATAATTGCTTTAATATAGATAATATTTATGAATAATTTTATAGGTGAAAATTATGAATTATAAAAAACTTATACTAGTGGGATTTATTTCAGCATTCGTTGCTGTATTAACTTCTATTTTAGGAGTTGCCGGTACTGTTATAGGGTCAGTAATTTCATCTGTGCTTTATAATATGCTTTCAGAAGCTTTGGAAGAACCTGTTTCTACTGCAACATTCAGCACCCATTTCGAATGGGAGATTGCATACATATTTCCACTTGCAGTCATTGCTTTAATTCAATTGTTGTTAATTTTCGCCATGTTGTCTGAATCTGGATTTTTGCCGTCTACTTTCCTCAACGCTTACCTTTCATTGCAAGGTTTGGCTAACAATAATTTGTACAGGATTTTAGGTATTGCAATGCTCATTATTAGTATTTATCCTATTGTGCTAAAACCTGACATTATCAAAAAGGCTCATGGAGTCATTATTGCCATTGTGGGAGTAATATTTTTGGCCCGTGGTTTTGTAGATGTGGGAAACGCAATTACAAGCATTTATAAGGATGTGTTCGTTGTTTTTGATTTTCCAATAGCGGTCATTGCATTTATATTAATTGTATTTGTGATAATCAGAATTTTAATGTCTGCTAGAGATTCACAAAAAGAGTTTAGAGTGACTCAACATCATGAAAACGCTGAAAACTTCTCTTATCAAAATGTTAGGAAAGTCCATCATTCAAAAAAGCATAATGATTTTGACTATGACAAAAAAATGGAAGAGATTCGTGTAAAAAGATATAATCGTGCAAAAAAACAAAAAGCTCCTGAAATTCAATTAAAAGATGAGAGTATTAATGAAAGTAATGATGCAGGCATAAATAAGTCTTCAGGAAATATTCAATTTGAATCTAATGATATTCTTGATGATTATAAGAAATAGTTGGTAAAATGGGAAAAAAGGACAAAACATTAAAAGATGTCTTGGATCTTATTCTATATGAGAATCCATCGACTCAGGATGAAATAGCTGAAAAACTAGGCATCTCTCGAAGATATGTTACTCAGCTCCTTCAGCCTCTTGTTAAGGACGGCACAGTCAAAAGAGCATATATGATAGACTTGAAGAGCTATGAGGAAATCGTGTCCTCTGTAGGAAATTATGCAACCACAAAAAACAATATGGGCAATGCATTGATAAATGACATGCTGGACAACATGGCAAAGCATGTCCACTCGCAGCTTGAAATGTCATTTGATGCCGTTTTGGAATATGACGAGGATAAAGCCAATAAGGCTTTGGAAATGGATTATGCCACAAACAATATGGTTGAAAAAATAAGGACATCTGTTGAGACAATTGTAAGTCTCAATAAGCATTCTGAAATTTCAAAGTCAATCCTATATAATGAAATGGCATATGATTTGGAACGTGTCGGTGATTATTGCGGGCATATTGCAAAATTTGTCATTAATGACATTTATGAAGTGGATGGCAATGTTTTGAAAAAACTTAAAAAAATGTATAAGACTGCACAGTCCATGATCAGCTTATCTATGAGGGCTTTTATTGAAGGAAAAACAGAATTAAAAGATGATTTGATGGAATTGGAAGAGACAATTCACATTATGCAATCCAAGGCCATCAATCTGATTGCAACTCAAATGGCTGAAAGCACTTTTGATGAAAAGGAACGTTCAAATTATTTCATTTACTTATTCAGACTAATTAAGGCATTCAAAAGAATTGGAGACATTTCCGTTGAAATGATGGATGTTGCAGTCGAGTTTCATGACAATATTCCAAGACCGACAACACCAAGAACTTTCAGGTAATTTTTTTTTAAGCTCTTATTCGTCATATATTTTTGTTGTAGCGTGCCTGTCAGCCCAGCACTGGATGCAGACGCCGATTGGAAGTCCTGCAGTATGGGTATGTGCCTTTAGGATTTTGACATCTAATGTTGTTGTCTTTCCGCCAAGACCCATAGGCCCGATTCCAGATGCATTGATTTCTTCCATGATTTCCTCTTCAAGCTTGGCTATCTGAGGGTCAGGGTTTCTCTCGCCGATTTTTCCAAGCAATGCCTTTTTACCTAATTTTAAACATAAATCGGAAGTTCCACCAATTCCAACTCCTACAACAGTTGGAGGGCATGGTTTTCCTTTTGCCTTAAGAACGGATTCCACAACAAATTCCTTGATGCCTTCAATCCCTTCGGCCGGAAGAGCCATCTTCATTGCATTGTTGTTTTCTGAACCGAATCCCTTTGGCAAAATTGTTATTTCAAGATAATCTTCATCAATCAGTTCAATGTCGATTGGAGGAATGTAATCCCCAACGTTGATGTTGGTGTTTTCCCGTGTAAGAGGATCTACGATGTTTGGCCTAATTGGAACGTCTGTTGTGGCCTTTTTAATTCCCTCTTCAATGCCTTCACGCAAATTTTCAACTTCCACATTACCTAACTTCACAAAAACAACCGGCAAACCTGTATCTTGACACATCGGAATTCCTTTTTCTTCAGCAAGTTCAATATTTTTTAAGATAGCTTCGATATTTAACCTTGCAAGTTCATGTTCTTCTATTTTAAGAGCATCTTCAAGTGATTTTTTTACATCATCTCCAAGAACGATAACCGCTTGCTTGTAAAGTTCATAGACAGTTTCCTTAATAACATCTTTAGAAATCAAAATAATAACCTTTATAAAATTAATTAATCTTATTTTTGGTTTTTGAAATATTTAAATTTTGATAATGTCCAGTGGACAGACTTCAACGCAATCTCTGCAAAGGGTGCATTTATCTCCGTTCATGGTTATGGCTCCGCCCAAAATCTCGATGGCATTCTCATGGCATGCCAATAAGCATGGAGCCTTTGATGGTGGTTGGCAATTCATACAAAATAAGGTTGGAGTGTCAACATTTGGTGTTTGTTGACAACTTCCGCAGGTTGTACATGTTGTACAATTTCCTGATTTAAACATAATTTTATTATTCATCTAAAACAAGCCTTGCTCTTGCTTGGCTTGTAATCACATGGACAAAGCTACCTTTTCCACTGCTGTCAGGCTCATATAATCCTGCCATTTTTGCCAAGTATTTCTCTTGGTTTTTGGCTCTGACCTTTTCAGGGTCAGCAACAGTAATGGCCCTTTTGGTACATGCTTTGATACATGCAGGTCCTTCTTCTCTGTCAGCACAGAGGTCACATTTTTCAGCAACTTTGGATTGGAAAGTCATAGCGCCGAATGGGCAAACCATTACACATAATCCGCAGCCGATACATTTTTCAGTATTGACTCCATCATCGGTTATTGCCTCAGTCGGACAGATTTTTATACATGGTGCGCTTTCACAATGTTGGCATACAATGGAATAAAAGGAAGAATCATGTTCTATAATTTTTATCCTGCTAGCATTATGGATTGATGCGCACATGTTTGAACAGTTGAGACATCCATCACACAAATTGCTATTTACAACAATACTCTCCATTGTATCACCTTATAAACCTAGTTCTTTACACTCTGCATCGACATATTTTTGGATTTTTTCAATGAGCTCATCATCTAAGTGTCTGAATCTTTTTTGTGGTGCAAGGTATTCTTTTACAGGTTTTCTTTCTTCAGGTCTGTAAGTGATTTCGAATTTGCCGTCCACGATTTCATATAAAATCCATGATCCAGTTTCTACAGCTAGTCTGCCCATTTCAATTGTTCTTTCAGATGGGAATCCCCAACCTGTAGTACATGGTTGGTGTAAGTGGATGTATGCAGGACCTTTGGTTTCTGCAGCCTTTTTGACCTTGTTGACATAATCTTCTGGGAATGCAATTGAAGCTGTTGCGACATAAGGTATTCCATGTGCTGCCATAATCATCGGCATGTTTTTCTTAGGTTTGTCTTCCCCGAAGCTTGCGCTTCCTTTTGGTGAAGTGGTGGTTGTTGCACCGTATGGTGTTGCTCCACTTCTTTGGATACCTGTGTTCATGTATGCTTCGTTATCATAACAGATGTATGTCATGTTGTGTCCTCTTTCCATAGCTCCGGATAAGGATTGCAGACCAATATCTACTGTTCCTCCGTCACCACCGAAAGCAACAACATTTACGTCATCTTTTCCTTGAATTCTGAGTGCACTTTCCACACCAGATGCAACAGCACCTGAGTTTTCGAATGCTACGTGGATGAATGGAATTTCCCATGCAGTTTCAGGATACGGTGTGGTCATAACTTCAAGACAACCTGTAGCGGAAATAGCTACGGTATTTTCACCTAATGCATTTAAAGCTAATTTAACTGCGATGGATGCTCCACAACCAGCACATCCTCTGTGTCCTGGTGCCAATAAATTTTTATCAGGAATGTCCACCATTTTTATTCCTCCTTAAGTCCGATCCATGTGACATCACTTTCAGGACCATTTTTGGTTTTTTCATAAATTTCAAGTAATGATTCAGGAGTAATATCTCTTCCGCCTAAACCAGTAATGAATCCATAAATTTCTTTGTCAATTTTAAGTTTCATGTCGCCGTATAATGCTCCGCCCATTCCGATTGCGAAGTTTTTGTCAACTACAGCCAGTTTGCTACAGTTTTTCACGACTTCATTGATTGCATCAACAGGGAATGGTCTGTATGACCTGATTTTGAGCAAACCGACTTTTTCGCCTTTTGCTCTTAGCTCATCAACAATAACTCTGATACTGCTGCAGAGTGATCCCATAGCGACATAAATGATTTCAGCATCATCTGTTTTATATCCTTCAACAAGACCATATTGCCTTCCGAATATTTCTGCAAATTCATCGCAGGTCTTTTGGATTACGTCAATGGACTTGGTCATTGCAACGTCCATGTCATGTCTTGCTTCCATGTAATATTCAGGATCAGCAAAGTTACCGATGGACATAGGATCTTTCGGATCAAGATATGCATGTTCAGGAACATATGGAGGTAGGAACTCATCTACGCTTTCTTGATCTGGGATTTCAACAGGTTCAACTGTGTGGGTCAGGATAAATCCGTCTAAACATACCATTGAAGGCAGTAAGATATCAGGATTTTCTGAAACTTTATAAGCCATTAATGTTGTATCTAATGCTTCTTGAGCATCTTCAACGTAGATTTGTAACCAACCTGCATCTTTTTGTGCAATTGAATCTTGTTGGTCATTCCAAATGTTTAATGGAGCTGAAATTGCTCTGTTTGCATCAGCCAATACGAAAGGTGTTCTCATACCTGCTGCAGCATATAAAATTTCGTGCATTAACATTAATCCTTGTGAAGATGTTGCTGTAAATACTCTTACTCCAGCACCGCTTGCTCCAACAGCAGCACTTATAGCACTGTGTTCTGATTCTACTTTGACATATTTAGCATCAATTTTTTCATCAGCAACATATTGAGCTAAGTATTCTGAAATTGTAGTTTGTGGAGTAATCGGATAAACAGGAATAACTTGTGGTTTAGCTAATCTTACAGCTTCTGCAACTGCTTTATTTGATGTCATTACTTCTTTTACCATCTAATCACTCTCTTCTTGTATCATTTCGATTGAATCTGAAGGACATTCGTATGCGCAAATTCCACATCCTTTACAGTAATCGTAATCAATATCATGTTGTTTGTTTATACAGGAATCTGGACAGACAATCAATACATGATTCTTTATCTAATATAGGTTTGAAAGTTCTCCAGCTTCCAGTTTTATTGTTTTTAGTATTTCCCGGTGTTTTAATTACACATCCTATATTTACCATAATTTCACCTATTATCCCATGTCGTAAGCTTTTTTGGTTGCTTCCGCATTTAGTTCTCCAATTTTTCCAGGGAAGGTTTCTTTAATAACTTCGAGGAGTGAATCGATAGTTACAACGCCTGTTTTTTTAGCGAAATATCCTAAAATAATTGTATTTACGATGTTGCGTCCTAACATTTCAAGCGCAATGCCTGTTGCATCGATTTTGTGGACTTCATGATCTCCACTCCCTTCAAATGTTTTAGTGTTAATAATTACTTCAGTATTGTCCTTAATTCCTGAAAATACATCCACTACATTTAACA
>CADBHR010000104.1 GCA_902794475.1 uncultured Methanobrevibacter sp.
TAAAGTAAGCTGCACCTCCATTATTGGTTGCTTTGTTATTGGTAAATGTGCAGTTTGTCACGTTACCGTTATATTCAAAGTAAAGGGCACCGCCCTGTTGTTTTGCTGTGTTATTGGTGAAATTACAATTTATCACATTATATGTTTTGAAATGGTTGCCGTTGTAAAATCTAATGGCGCCACCGTAATTATTAGCCATGTTATTGCTAAAAGTACAGTCGGTTACTTTTCCTTCTCCCATAAATTGAATTGCGCCTCCATTGTATGCGGTGTTATTGATAAATTTACAGTTTGTGAATTCGGCATTATTATCGATATAAAGTGCTCCGCCTGGGTTAACAAAATTACAATTGGTTAAATGACTTTTATACTCAAAATTAACTGCGCCACCATTATCGGCAATGTTGCCTGTGAAATTACAATTTGTCACATAGCTTTCAGCACCATAATTGAAATAAATAGCTCCCCCTTGATAACGAGGTAAATGCCCTCCTGAAGCATTGTTGTTAATAAAATTACAATTTTCAACTTTCCCTGAAGCATTGAAGTAAATTGCTCCGCCGTCACCAGCATATTTTCCATTTTTAAAAGTTAATCCGGAAATATTAACGCTTCCAACATTAACGGTCAAAATTCTATTAATCCCCTGTGCATCAAAAATCGCTTCACCGTCACCGTATTTTTCAAGAGATAATTTTTTATCAATATTCAATCCGATATTGTCAGTTCCGGTGTATGTTCCGGATGCAATTCTGATGATTGTATGGTCCTCAGCAGCCGCATCCAATGCTTCTTTCAGTGTCTTGAATGCTGTTGAGTCGCTTTTTCCGTTTCCGCCAGGGGCGGCAGTTGCATTAACATACCATACCATTGCTACACTTACAGTATTTTTTATTTCTTGATTGTCCATTATTGCAGTAATTTCATAATCGCCTGGAGTATCGCAGCTGAATTCGGTTGAAAATACCTCCGTTAAATTTCCCGAAGTGTTATCCAGTTGTCCGCCAGTTGCGGATAATATGATGGGCCTTGTTGGAATAGATAACAATTCGCCGGTTCCATTTCTATAGAATGCATAGTTTAATTTTACTTTAGAATTCAAAGGAATGTTTTGATTGTCTGCATTGACATTTAAAACAGCGTAGCTTGATGGTTTATTCCCATAGATTAAGTTGTTCCAAACGGGGTCATTTGTATCCCACCAGTTATCGTTAATTACAAGTTGGGAATCCGTTGTGTATGCATGGTTTCCCTCCGTTGCTTTATTATTTATGAAAACGCAGTTGGTTATTTCCGCATTACTATTGCCCCTATTATAAATTGCTCCACCATACCTTGCTGTATTGTTGATGAATAATGAGTTTGTAATGGTCATATGACCATCATAATTGCTGATTGCTCCGCCATCCCATGTTATTGCTTTGTTGGCGATGAAGGATGAATTTACAATATTTATTTCACGTCCCCAATTGTAGATTGCTCCACCATCAATTCTATTTGCTGTATTGTCGATGAAATTTGAACATGCAATATTCACGTTTGAATAAAAATTATAGATTGCTCCACCACTATAACTTTGAATAGCGCCTGCTATGTTGTTGATGAAATTTGAATGTGTAATATTCATGTTAGATTCGAAATTATAGATTGCTCCACCACCATTATTCACTGTGCTGTTGATGAAGTAAGAATCTGCAATGTTTATGTTGCCTGTATTGTAGATTGCTCCACCATCCCATGATGCTTTGTTGGCGATGAAACATGTTTCAGCAATATTCATGGTGCCCTTATTATTGATTGCTCCTCCATTTTGGGATATTGTGTTTTTAATGAACTGGGATCCTGTAATGGTTACCTTGGCATTTTCATTATAGATGGCTCCACCGTCTTCCCTCTGATATCCATTTGTAAATGTGATGTTGTTCAGGACTACAGTAGCGCCACCGTTAATATAAAAAATTCTGGATTTGCCTTTCGCATCAATTGTTATGCCATTTCCGTTTATTGTTATTGATTTGGAAATGGTTATGTGACTGGCTCCGTTCTGGGTGACATTATTTGTCAAATCTAAAACATCCCCATTATTTAAAGAATTTATCTTACTCTGTAATTCAGAAAAAGCAGTACCGTTAAAAGTTTCAGCGCTGCTTAAGTTATCTTCATCATTTAATACGCTTAATTTTTCATTATCGTTTTCTAATTTCAGTTGATTATAAGTTGAATCCACATGTGTCAAAGTAGGGTTCTCTCCACCAATTTGAAGATTATCCCCAATCATCCCATTGCCTGAGGACAATTTCATTTGACTAGCATCTGAACCGGTCATTGCTGTATCATTGGCATCATTTGCACTCACTGCCGAAACGGCAAGAAAAAACGCAAGGATGACTGTCAGCATCATTATCTTTTTATTTGGCAAAATTTTTTCCTCCATACTAATTTACATTTAAACAATATTATTTATCTCAACTTATATGTAAACAGTTTCGGTCATCAAAAAATCAATATCGGTTCATCAAATAAGTGACTTTTGAATGGAATTATTCAAAAAAGGTTTTCTATTATGGATTTGTTTTCTGAATTTAAATTCTCTACTTTTTGAAAGATGCCAAAGGCAATGCAATAAGTGGTGTTGAATTGACTGTTGATTTGAATGGTGCTAAAGCATATAAAACAGACAAAAACGGTCAGATAAAAGTTTCCACAAAAGGATTGGCTCCAAAAACATACACTGCCAAAATAACATTCAATGGCAACACCAAATATGGCAAGTCAACCAAGGATGTTAAAGTTGCAGTCAAAAAGGCCCAACCGAAAATAGCCGCCAAAAAGAAAACATTCAAGGCTAAAAAGAAAGTCAAAAAGTATACAGTAACCTTGAAGGACAACAAATGCAAGGCAATCAAAAAGGCAAAGGTCACAATCAAAATTCGCAAGAAGACATACAAGGCAAAAACCAATGCCAAAGGAAAAGCAACCTTTAAAATCAAGAAGCTGACCAAAAAGGGCAAATTTAATGCTAAAATTACTTTTAAAGGCAACAAATACTATGTAAAAGCAACTAAAAAAGTTAAAATCACTATAAAGTAATTGCTTCGGCAGTTACTTCTTTTTTTTATTTATTTTTTTGTTTCTGATTTTTTCCAGCTGGTTCATGAACCTTTCATCATAGTTTCTTGCAACGTCCTCGTACTTGTTCCAGATGCCGATTGCGGTTTCAGGGATTACGTTACGCTTGTCCTCACTGAACTTTGTATAGGTATGCATCATTTCCTTTGAATCGGAAATCATCACCTTAACGAAGGGGATGTCTGCCTTTTGGATGTTGATTCCTCCATCCTTAAACATTTTAATGATATTTACTTCTTCATTGCTGATGTGGCATGTCGGTGATGCCAGGATATTCACTTTCAAGCTTCGCCTCTTTTTGAATGCATCAATCAGCGCCTCGCCTTCGCCTTCAAAGAGAAATCCAATTCTCATGTTGACGGTGTTTTTGGCTCTCTTTATGATTTCAACTTCCTGGTTGATGATTTTTTCGACACCGTATATTCTCCATATCGGGGCCTGAACCTGGCTCATTCCGTTTTCATAAATGTTTGTCAGTCTGGTTATGGTATCATCGATTTGCGAAGTGATATTTTCCTTTTCACGGCTTAAGACTTCAACCGGTGATTTGGCGATATATGTCAGTGGCCTTCCGTCTTCAACTTCGATGAAATCTTTTTCGTTTAGCTTCTTCAACACATCATATATTTTACTGCGAGGAATGCCTGAGTTTTTTGATACTTCATCAGCACTCCCTTGAATTAATGAAGTGAGCGTTACATATGCTTGAGCCTCATACATTGTCAACCCAATTACCTTTAGTGTAGATATATTCTCGTCCATGTTTATGATTATTTAGTTAATCATATATAAATTTGTTACTTTTAACCCTTAAAAAGTAACAAAATCTTTATATACGTTTCAAGGTAATCTATAATTAACAATAAAATGAGGTAATTATTATGTCTGACGGATTAGATATGTTTTGTTATCAATGTTCCCAAACCGCTAAGGGAACAGGATGTACAGTAAGCGGAGTTTGTGGAAAAAAACCAACTGTAGCAAGACTGCAGGATAACCTGATTTTCACCATGAAAGGAATCAGTGCATACAACTACAACGCAAACGTTTTAGGAAAAAATGACCCTGAAATTGATGCATTTCTAACCAAAGGGTTATACACCACATTGACCAATGTCAACTTTGATGTGGAAGATCTTGTCGCACTCGCTTTGGAAGCGGGTAAGGTAAGCGTTGATGTTATGAGACTGCTCAAGGAGGCTCACATTGAAGCATACGGCGAACCTGTACCAACTGAAGTGAAAGTCGGTGCACAGGAAGGACCTGCAATCATCGTAACAGGCCACGACCTGAAAGCTCTTGAAGAATTGTTAAAACAGGTTGAAGGAACAGACATCAAGGTCTACACCCACTCTGAAATGCTGCCTGCTCACGGATATCCTGGTTTAAACAAATACGAAAACCTTGCAGGACAATTAGGTGGCGCATGGCACGATCAAAGGACAGTCTTCAAGAAATACAATGCAGCAATTGTAGGAACAAGCAACTGTGTACTTCCTGCACTTGACTCATACAAGGAAAGAATGTTCACCATGGATGTCGCAAAGCTCGAAGGCGTAAAAACCGTTGAGGATTATGACTTCTCAGAAGTAATCGAATGCGCAAAATCCCTCGGATCTTTAGAAGCTGAAGAGCTGACCACAATCACAACCGGCTGGAGCGCAGGAGCAATCGTTGAACACGCTGACAAAATCAAGGAACTGGTTTTAGATGGCAAAATCTCCAGATTCTTCGTTGTCGGAGGATGTGACAAGGCGGCCAAACACAATGACTACTACCGTGAATTCGTAGAGAACCTGCCTGAAGACACTGTAATATTAACATTAGCATGCGGAAAATACAAGTTCAACGACCTCGACTTAGGTGACATCGAAGGAATCCCAAGACTTCTTGATGTAGGTCAATGTAATGACACAATTGTCGCAGTGGACGTTGCTGTTGCATTATGCGAACTCTTTGACATGGAACTCAATGAATTGCCATTGACAATCGTCTTAAGCTGGATGGAACAGAAGGCTGCTGCAGTACTCTGGGCACTGTTATACTTAGGAAAAACCGACATGTGGATTGGACCGGTGCTTCCTGCATGGTGTAACGATGATATCCTGAATGTTTTGGTTGGAAACTACAACCTGACTCCAACAACAGGCGATGCAATAGCTGACATCAAAACAATCATGGGGGGAATAGGCCATGAGTGAGGATATTATGGCAAAAGCTCTTGATATCCAAAAATTAGTCGAGTATCAGGACGATACTGTAGTCAGCCGTGAAGTAATCAAAAAGGAGCTTGGAACGGTCACATTCTTTGCCTTTGATCAGGGACAGGGTCTCTCTGAGCATTCAGCTCCTTTCGATGCGATGGTTCAAATCATTGACGGTGAAGCCGAAATCACAATTTCAGGTGTTAAGAATACCGTCAAAAAAGGTGAGATTATAATCATGCCTGCAAATGAGCCTCACGCGCTTCAGGCTGAAAACTCACCATATAAAATGATTTTAACAATGATTAAGTCAGACTAGCTGACTGACAATTGGGCAAATTCGCCCAATCTCTTTTTTTATTTTTTTTCAATGTCTAAACAATATTGATTTTAACTTATTTTGCTATTTAAGGATAAATATTGCTTTAAACTCGTTAAAACTTTATATGCTATCGAGTTTAATAGTAATATGCACTAGTGTAATGTTTGATTAGATTTCATGGAATCTCAAATATTGAACCACCCCACCCTAAAAGAGGGTGGGGATTCCTGAATTTTTTTCACTTAATAATGGTTAATTTAAGTATTTTTTCAGGCTATCTCCGTTGAACCAGCGGTTTAGAATATTAATTGCTGCGTTTGTGTCCCTATCAAGT
>CADBHR010000105.1 GCA_902794475.1 uncultured Methanobrevibacter sp.
AGCTTTAGATCTTCAGCAGTCCATTCAACAGGTTTGGTCAGACGTTTATCCAAATCGGAGTAGTCATATGATCCGACTTCAAAAAGTTCATGTTTCATGATTATCACTTTATTATATTATTTATTATATATTTTATTATTTATTTTATATAAACTTTTATTATATTTCGTTCCCGCTCTCGGATGAAATTCTCTCACCTACCGGCTGTTCCTCTTCAAAGTTTGAAAGATAGTTCTTATAGATTTCATCACCTTCAGAGGACAGTTCCATAATATATCTTAACACATCATCTCTTGAATAGCTGAAATAAATATTCAATGTTTCGTCAATACCCATAAGTTCCAGCTGCATATTCAATAGCTGATTGCAATACTTTAACACCCATTTCTGATCATTTGCCACATTAACAATAAACCCCGTAATGGCTGAATCATTAATATATTCTGCAACGTTCTGATTTGACCTTTCATTACCTGCCTGAGACTGAGGAGTAACGAAAGTTCTCAAAATATTGTTCCTGAAGATTTCAGTTTGTCTTGTATAGTCTGACTGGTAGTTGTTACCACCTAAGATTTTTGATTCAATTCCAGGAGGCACAATGGCTACATTCGAATCGGCAGTTGTGCCGTAATCTGCATAAAGGTTCTCCTTAGCTGTTGATGACAGCTCAGTTATTATAGGCTGGCCGTTAGAATCAAGTGAAGGCTTTACTTCAATGATATTATCCTTATTGATACGTTCAACCTGATTTCTCTCCAGATTGCATTTGTGGTAAATGTCATCAAGGCAGTTTAAAATTATGCTTTGGGCTTCGCAGTAGATTTCATTATACATGAAGTTAATGACCTCATCCGCTTCATACTTGACCGTTAATGTCCCTTCCTCAACACTTACATAGTTGTTAAAGTCTTCGGGAGAACCGTTAACGATATCTTTCGGCATCTCATGAAGGTATAGCTGGACTTCATTATCGTCGTTGAATTCCTTTTTCAATCCGTAACCGTGTGCACCTATTTCAAGAAATATCGGTTTGATGTATTTTCCTATGGATTTATCCCAGCGCTGCACAGGTTTGATTAGTCCTTCACCGTCCACCATTCCACCCTGCAGAATTTCCTTAGCCACTTGTCTAATATCAATTTTTCTGGCCCAAAGAATTAACGTGAGTTTCTGCTCCTGAGACAGTTTGTTTTCCTTATCCACAAGAACGATATTAACATTTGCCTTATCAATTCTGTTTTTCAAAATTCCTGAAGTGTAACCGTCAAGCTTGACAGCATAACGTGCATTAGCTATTGTTTTGTTGATTACCGGCGGAAGCGCATCGACAAGATCAAGGCCAGTGTTTATTCCATCAGTTCTAGGTTGCCTTTCATCCTCACCCCAATAGCTGCGCTTGGTGTTGTACTGCTCCACACGATTATTCAATAATCTGGTTTTGATATAATCAGCAATTCCCATAACAATCATTTCCAAATATTTTATTATATTATTTATTATATTTTTTATATAAACAACATAATAAAATCATTGGTCGGAAACCCCTGACTAAATTTTCATTAAAAAAAGTTGAAAATAACAAAAAATTTACTAAATTGAAAACCTTTAATAATCAGAAAAATAATAAAATTATTTGAGAGAAAAATATGTATGAGATATTTTACCAACTATCACTCAAACAATTCCAAAATAAATATATATTTTTAATTGTTAATAAAATTAACCTACTCAATACCATTTGAGGTGATTGAAAAAGTGACCTGCCTTCCTTCTGGAAGACTTCTGTGGCGCATTAGAGTGGCAATCCTCTGGTCAATCTCGCTTCCGCGCTCCAATCTGATGATGACCTTGCTTATGTAGGCAATAATATCACCGCCGACAGCCTTGACTTCACTGTTTCCTTCATCATCAAACGAATTGTAAATCTGGTTTGTGATGATTACTGCAATGTCATACTTTCGGGCGATGTTTGACAACAGCTGAATCTGCTTTCTCAGTTCTTTGCTCAGCTTATATGACTTCATGTCGTCCACCCGGTAAAGCGCAACGGCAGAGTCAAGCACAATCAGATCAACTTCCTCATGGTGCTTTCTAAGCCACACATCAATTGACCTCAGGTTTTCGGTCTGCTGCAGAAAATCAGTCGGTTCAAAAACCATTATGTTATTGGCCACATTTGAAAAGTGAGGTCCTGAAATCTGTTTAATCCTGTCAATTGATATTCCTCCCTCAGTATCGATATAGATTACTTTTCTGCCGGCCTTTGCAACATTGACTGTCAGCATCAATGCAACATTGCTTTTTCCGGAACTGGGAGAGCCGAATATCTGGGTTATACATCCCTTTTCAAAACCTCCGTCAAGCAAATCATCGAGTGATGAGTTTGACGGAATCTTATGATTGTCTTCAAAATTAGCCAATACCTTCATGATACAATATTGATTTTTATATGTTATAAAAATATTTAATTTATGAACAAATATTGATTATTGCAGCTAAAACATGCAAACAATTGCATAAATTAAATATTACCATATTATTTCTAATTTTAACAGTCATTTAATCCATAGTGACCAAACAGTTACCTTAACTTTATATATAACCTCATACAATGCCAATAGTACAAAATCACAAGAGGTGAATAATATTGAAAAAACCCCTGATTACAATTCTAATGATAATATTTGCAATCACAACCTGCATGAATTTCGTATCGGCAGAAAACGAGACAAATATCTTAAGAAGCAGTGAATCTGAGGAAGAAGTCCTTGCACGTGAGGACGGCCACGTCAACATTACCTTTGACAACGGATATAACGGATACTGCATCAACTATGGAGAGCATGAAGCAAAAACCGGCCAGGAATATAGTGTAAAGGACACAACATATGCCACAAACAAGAATTCCGGCGAAAGTGTCGGCAACTACCTGAAAACCTATTTTGTGGACTACTATGAAGATGCCATAAGAAATGACATTGTCACACAGCATACCATCTGGCACTTCACCGATGATTTCAACGGATGGAGAATAGACCCCCTTTTAATCGAAAACATCAAGTCAACAGCATCCACAAAGACAATTCCCGATAGTGGAGCTGTAAGGCAAATCAACAATACAACCGAGGCCGTGTTTGATTTCCAGGTACTGAGTTCAGATAAATCCGGCCATCAAAACTTCTTTGCATATAAGATAACCTACAGAGACATCATAAAAGACATAATTAACAATACAAACAGCTCAAACGACACAGCAAGTAAAGGTCAATACAGCAACACTACCAATTCAACTGAAAACAATACATTGAATGACACCCAGAAAAATATTGACAATGCCCGTGAAAACACAACCTCCAATAAAAAACAGAAAAATATTGCCCATCTTAGAGAAAGCAACAGCAAAATAACACCGGACAATACTCAGAAAACTTTAAAAAAAGATAGTCAAAATGTCCAAAAATCCATAAGCCTGTCAAAACATGTTACCGGAAAAAGAACCATTGGAGTAATCATGTTACTGATTGTGCTCGGAATAGTGGCGATAAAATACATAAGAAGAGATTAACACTTAATCTCTTATTATTTTTGGTTTCAAACCTGTCAAATCAATGATTGATGATGCCTTTTCAGATTTAAGCTCGCCCACATCAATCACCAAATCGACTTCACAGTCAAGCTGCTCCAGGATTTCGCTTGGCCTTGACAGCATTTCATCATCCGATATGTTGGCGCTTGTTGTGGTTATCGGAAAAATGCTGGCCAACCTACATGCAATTTCACTGTCCGGAACCCTGACACCTACATTGCTCAAACCACCGGTGACTGATCTTGGAACGATTTTCCTTTTTTTTAAAATGAATGTGTATGGCCCAGGAAGGTATTCATAAATTGTTTTCTTCTGGGACAGCGATGCCTTTGCAACCAGGTCTATTGCACCAACATCACTGACAAGTATTGAAAGGGGCTTGAGATAGCTCCTATGCTTGATATCAAAGACTCGTCTAACTGCATTATTGTCAAATATGTTGGCACCCAGCCCATAGACGGTGTCTGTAGGGTACAGCACCACTCCCCCATCGGCAAGGACACTTATTGCCTGTGATATGATTTCCCCATCAACTTCATCAATTCTTGTTTTTAATACTTTCATTCATCTTTATATTGTATAAAATCTTTATATATAATTATGCTTCAAAGTTTAAGACCCTTATTGACAAAAATATTGAACCCGCTAGCCCGAAATCTGAACATAAATCCGAATATTGTAACAGTAATCTCTCCATTCGTTGCGGTTCTTGCAGCTTATGGATTTGCAAACCACAATCTTATTTTAGGATTTGTTGCAATACTGCTTTCAGGATTTCTTGATGTTGTCGACGGTGCAGTTGCAAGATACCATGGCAGGGCATCCCCATTCGGTGCATTCCTTGATTCAACAATGGACAGGTTTGCAGATGCAATAATCTACATCGGAATCATATTCGGAGGATACTGCGACTGGTTTGTCGGTGTTCTGGCAATACACTCAGCGATAACCGTCAGCTATGTTCGTTCAAGAGCAGAATCACAAGGTGCCGAATGCAACATAGGAATTGCAGAAAGGGCCGTTCGTATGATAATCCTTATGATTGGAGCAATAATCGGCTACTTTGCAGGCGACATCTACTTCACATACATTATCTACATTCTAGTGATATTATCATACTTTACTGTAGCACAAAGAATCGTTTACGTATGGAGGCAACTGAAATGAGTGAACTGGAAAGCCCGGAAAAGATAGCAAAGGACATTGCAAAACTTGAAAGGAACCTGAATCAGGTAGCCCACATAGAGTTTGTCGGAAAGGAAAAGGAAGTCTATGACAGAGCAATTGATTACTGGAACGATTCCAAATATTATCTTGAAAAAGAGGACATGAGGACTGCATTCGGGTGCATCGAATACAGTCATGGCTTACTTGATGCTTTAAGGATGATTCATGGAATCATCTAACTATTTTTTTTGAATTTTTGTAATTTTTTGAAGTAGTTGAACATATTCAACTGCAATAATTTCTTTAGACTTAATGAAGAATATTCCATTGGAACACATATAAACACCAAAAATTACATGAAATAACTCAAACCGTGAAATAATTAAAATAACAAATGAAATAATTAAAAGAAATAATCCGCTCATCAAAATAATAAAACGTCAAATTAATTAAAACGATATCAAGCAAGAGTCCATAAATACCAAAACAAATTGGAAGCAAGAATTTATCCTGAAATACTCTAAAAAAACTACAAAATAAACCATCCAAAAACCGCTAAAGATTTGGTAAAAATAATTTAGATCAAAAAAAAAGAAAAAAGAGT
This sequence comes from uncultured Methanobrevibacter sp., assembly GCA_902794475.1. GTDB lineage: Archaea > Methanobacteriota > Methanobacteria > Methanobacteriales > Methanobacteriaceae > Methanocatella. The sequence goes on from CADBHR010000105.1 coordinate 5,358, forward strand.
GGTTTAATTATGCGTCAGAGTATAATAAACCAATAGCCCTATTGTAGAAGAATAGGAAGTATACTGCAAAGATACCTAATAAGATACTACCAATAGTGTTGTTTAAATTACCAATCCAAGCAATAATAATTGCAGCAACAAATGCAATAATTAACATGACAATAATGGTAGCAATTATTTTAAAAAGACCTACTCTGGATATGTCTCCGATAGCTTCTCCAATAGCTAAAGCTTCACCCATACTATCAGTTTTTGCTAATCTACATTTAGCCATGAAGTTAGCTAAAGCAAATAAGATAAATATAATTATACTAATTATGGTTATTAACCAGTCTCTAAGGAATAATCCTAAAACGAATACGATTATTGCAGGAACAACATAGTAAACAACATCAACAACGATTAATTTAATAGTGTTGGAGATTTGTCTTCCAATATCGAGAAAGCAAATTCAGTCCATCCGGTTGTACCTAATGCACCTAAAATACTAATTACAGATGCCCCACCAATAATGGCTCCGATTATTCCTAAAATAACGTATAATACTAATGATTTAATATTATGTAATGGGTATACAAATGCATCTCCAAATATTTCACCTAAATCCATAATTTTTCACCTTTTGTTTAATTTTTAAACTCTAAATGAGTTATTAACTATTTATATCGGTAATAATATATAAGTATTTTTATAGAATAATATCACTTCAACAAATAAAAGAAATAAAAAGAGAACTGTTCAATCCACAAATTGACAGCAATAATTGAATTTTTGGCATCCACTTTAGAGAATTTGCTCGCTATGAATTTAAAAACAGACTAGTATTTTGCCCCTTTTAGCCAATTAGACAATTAAAAAAGTAACAGAATCCTCGCCATGTCCACAACATCATGAAATGCCTTGCGTGAAGACGGATTCCAATAGTATATAATCCGTATCGGACATTAAATATTACTCCTCTTCTTTTTTCTTTTTAACAAACTCTTTCATTTCAGAAAATTGGCGATCAACATAATTATTTACTATTGAAACAGCCAAAGTGGCCGTACCGACAGCGGATAAGATGAAACCGCTCCAGGCCAATACCAATGAATTAAGTTTACCAATTATGTTTTTTCCTGAAGCATCAAAGCTGTTGCTTGTGAATGCATTGGAAACCATGGTCATGGAGTCCATAGGGGAAACGTTTTCAACAAGGATGGTAAATAAAAAACTAACCAGTATTATTACAAATAACAATATTATGGTTATTCCCAATCCGTTATTTTCAGTGTAATCTACAAATTTACGGAAGTAAACTTTAATGAAATACAAATATCCGATAATGTGAGTCAAATCCAGTAAAACAACAATGCCGTCCCCAAACAATAATGCAGTTATGGAACCGAATGGAATTAATAGAAACAATAATACCTTATCTTTTCGGGAATCCTTGTCCATTTTAAGAGCAAGATATATGGAAACAACAATGTCCAAAAGGTATATAAAATAAAAACCTTCGTTCCAATCAAAGGTCAGATATAAGCAAATAATGATAATGACCATTATCACTGCCAAATAAAAAACTTGCTTTAACAGGAATACTGCTTCAGAAGGAAAATATTCTAGAGGATTTGAAAGCCTTGACTTTTTAAAACGATTGATTAATCTGCCATTATTAGCAATATATCTGGCAGCATATGCTAAAGCCACGAAAACTCCCATTGCAACCAATATTTGGAAAATACAAACAAATATCCATCCAGTATCCATTATTCTTCCTCCCCTTCTTCCATCAATGCTTTTAATTCATTAAATTCCTTTTTGAAATGTCTAACTAAAAGTGCAGCAGTTAATGTTGCGGCACCTACTCCTGAAAGGATATATCCTCCCCAAACCAGCAATAAGCTGTTGAGTTTGCCGGAAATGGTATTACCAAAAGCGGAATACCCATTACCCGTAAATTGATTAGAAACAATTACAAGGGAATCCAAGGCATTCACACCTTCAGAATATTGCGTTATGAAAAATCCTGCAAAAATTACCGCAAATAACAATATTATAGTTAATCCCAAAGCGTTTGAATTAGTATACTCTACAAATTTATCGAGATTAAGTTTTGCGAAGTATATGAAGATGAAAGCATGAAGAAGATCTGCAAAAATTACCAAACTAAGGCCAAATAATGGATAAACAAGAGATCCATACGGAACCAATAACAACCAGATAATCCTATTTTTCGAAGAACTCATATCCAATGTGATTGCAAAATATAATGAAAGTACAACATCAAATATTGCAAAAGAATACAGGTCATTATCGGACCCCATAAGAGAATAGAAAATATTTACAACACACAATGCCATCAAAATTAAATAAAAAACCTGTATTAAAGTATGAACTTCATCTTCAGGCAATAATTTACTGAGACTCATGGAGTTTCCATACCTATTTTTCAATTTATGATATATGACTTTGCCCAAAACTGTTAAAACTAGAAAGATAATAATTACCACGGACAATTGAAACAAAGTACTCGCAAATATTTCCATATGTTCACCAATTAACTTTTTTATTCCTAATCATTATTAATATTTTAGGAATTGGAAAATCAAATTTCAGGAGTCTGAATTTTTTGATTGAAATCTGCCCAATTCACCATTTCTTTGTCTTTCTACCTACATCAACGACTAAAAAATGTTACAGTTTAAAAACAACATCAAAATAATTATAAAAACCATTGATTAAAAAGACAGTTAAGCAATTATCAATAAGAATTAATCACCCTAAAAATAAAATAAACGATAGAAGATTGTTAACTCCCAACTAAGTTTACATGAAAATTAAAAATTGAAAAAAGTAGATAGAAATTATCTACTTTACTTTAACAGTTGTTTTTATTGTGTCTTTAAGGTAAGTCACTTTGACAGTGTATTTTTTGCCTTTTTTGAGCTTTTTGATAACATTCTTTTTAACAGTTACCTTGGCTATTCCTTTTTTGTTGGTTTTAGCCTTGTAAGTTTTTCCTTTGAATTTGAATGTAATCTTTTTGCCTTTGACCTTTTTCCCGTTGATTTTGAGGGTCGCTTTTAAGGTAAATTTCTTGGCTGTCTTTTTGACAGTGACTTTTTTGGCTTTAAGCACCTGTTTTACGGTTACAGTGTTTTTTGATTTTTGCAATACCATTAGCATCAGTTTTCACTGTTGTGGTTTTTCCGTTGATTGTGAATTTGACGCTAACTCCGGAAGCAGCCACCTTACCGTCGGCAGAGATGATTTTAACGGAGAAGTATTTTCCGCCATCATAATCCACTTTAATGTCTTTGTTTTCTGTAATTTTACAGGAACTTGGATTTAAGTTTACAGTGACTTTGTTTTTGTAGGTCTGATTGTTATATGCGGTTGTTACCTCATATGTTCCAGGAACATCAGTTATTGCAACTTTAGCAATACCATCTGCATCAGTGAATGCAGTGGTTGTTTTACCGTTGATTGTGAAGTTAACTGCAGCACCTGCACCGACAGCATGCCCGTCAGCAGTCACAACCTTTACACTGAAATAGGACCCTATGTCATAATCCACAGTAATGTTTTCATTTTCGATGATTTTACTTTCATCAGCGACAGTGTATACCTTCAAAGATGCGATTGCTTCTTCAGTATAACAATCTATCCAGTTCTCTCCGTCGTAAGAGAAAAATGAAATATTTCTACTATAATGCAACCTTGTTTCTGTAAAATCAACACCCGGCATTGCATCTGAGGTCATTACTGCTTTAAAGACATCACCTTTTTTGATTGGAATGTATTCATCTAATTTGATAGTGTGATAACCTACGAATGGTGATACTCCTTCCTGAGTCAATCTCAATTCGTCATTTACATAAATTTCAACTTTATAGTTAACATCACTGCGGTTGAAGTATGTTCCGACGGCTGCAATCAAATCATCATCCAATGCTTCAAAGACATTCATATAACTTATAGTTCCATTACTTGGAACAAAAGAACCCGCCCATACAATATCATATTGATAGTTCTTATTGTAAGGTACAGTATTTTCAAATATGATTGCAGTGGCTGATGTACCTATACTGCCCGGTACATACGGCAGGAGTGATTGGTCATAATATGAAACATATAAATATCCGTTGTCTCCCCAGCCAGAACCCCAACTGTTTTTAACAATCCATGCACCGTTGCCCGGAGGAGGGGTTAAGAATTTTTCTTTTGGGAAATTATCATCCCATCCCACAATTGAAACATCATGATTTGGCGCTACAGACACATTAACATACTGCGCATATGTTTCAGTATTATAATAAAGACTTACTTCATCATATCTGGATTGTCCGTAATAACACACTTCTACAGAACCGTATTTAAAGATTGCTTCTTTAAGCTGTGTGCCGTTTGGTACCTCATTGTTAGGTATGAACATCAAATCCTGAACATGAATGTCCTGATTGGTTGTGATTAGGGGTGAAATTTTCCCCATTTCATCATAGGTATCTGCATCCTGCGCAAATGCTCCAAGCCAACTCAACAGATAACTTACTGCATAAGTGTTGCTTCCTCCTTCATATATTCTAGGAGAACCATAAATTGAATATCTTATCATGGTGTTTTGCATGTTGTTTTCTGAAAAGTCGGTTGTGATGCCTGCAGCTTTCAATAATGCTGATTCCATGGAACCGGTTATTCCGAATGTCCAGCATGATCCCATCCATCCTTGAGCTTTAACTGATGAAGTCCATCCCCAGTCACGTGAATCATATTTGGCCGGAAGTTTAGTGACATTAATGGTATTATTAGTCAATGTGATTTGCTTGCCTTCTCCAATTATTATTGTTGCAAAAAATGTATTATTGGTTGAGATGTTGTTGTCATTGCTGAAAGTGTTTGTTTCATCAATAATGGATTGTTTATCGAAAAATGTGTAAATAGGATTTGTATTGTTTTCAAATATTGAATTCGTGATGGTGTATGCTGAATCATATGCATAAACCGCAGACCCTGCACTTGCATTGTTATTGAAGAATTTAGAACCGGAAATGTTATAGGTACCCATGTCCAGCAATATTGCACCTCCATAAGTCGGATAACCTTCAATAACATCAACTCCGTTTGAATCAAAAGTACAGTTATTGATTGTGCCGTTTACACCTGAAAGATAAACTGATCCACCATTATAAGTTGCATGACCATTTATGAATGTTGTATTGTTTAGGAACAGATTTCCGCTTAATTGAAGGAATGCTCCACCAAATTCTGAACTGGTATCCCTGAATACGGTATCAATTATTGTCACAGCTCCCAAATTACTATCGTATAGAACATCTGCAAAAATTGCGCCGGCATTTTTAGAGGAGGATGTGTTTATGAATTCACAATTTTTAACATATAAGTCACCACCCATCCTAACGCCTATTGCACCTGAAGTAATGTTACCTCTTAAATTAATGAATTTAGAATTAATTACTGAAGTTTTGGAATCTCTAAGATACAATGCCGGAGCATAGGAAGAGTTACTATTTGAAAAAGTGGCATTTTCTATGTAAACTATAGAGTTGGTAAGTACTGCAATTTGTGAATACATGTTGAATATTTTTGAACTTAAATCGGCATTGTAAAGATTTAATACACCTTTCTTAACAAATATTGCTGAACCTGCTTCCGCATAATTGTCTATAAAATCGGAATTGTTGCAGGTAAGGATTACATTGCCATATAGTCCTATAGCTCCTCCCTCTATTTTTGCATAGTTGTTTATGAATGTGACATTGTTCAATGTTAATGATCCGGTGACATAGACTGCTCCACCTTTTTCAGCATTACCTCCGGTTAAAATCAGATTGCTTAATGTTACGTTGTTTGCGGTAATGTTGAATATTCTTGACTGGTTTTTCCCATCAATTGTACGGCCGTTACCGTTAAGTACAAAATTATCCTTGCCAATAACAATTCCTTTTTTGTTATCAGTTTCATTGTTGAAGGTATAGTCTTTGGTTAAATCCAAAGTCGTACCCGCATTTTCTATTTCATCAGTCAGGTTGGTGAATGAATTATCACTTGCTGTGTAGATGTCATTCGGAGTGGTTTCAAGAATATCCGCACTGTCATCAGTTGCGATATCCTCCTGAACCGTTTCTAATATTTCTTTGCTGTCATCGCCCATTGCATTGTCAGTAACGCTTTCTGCTGCACAGACAGCACCCACCGACATTATCAAAATAAGCATGACAATCAGAATTTTTAAAACCTTCATAATTATCACAGTTAACTATATGTTAAAAGTTGATATATAAGCATGGTTATTTAATTTTGAGAGG
>CADBHR010000106.1 GCA_902794475.1 uncultured Methanobrevibacter sp.
TGACCGTTTGCATCTGTGGTCAAATATTTTACTCCACCAAGGTCTATTGATACCCTTTCACCACTAATAGCCTTGCCGTTGTTATCTTTTAGGACAGCAACCAGATAATGACCATTATTGTAAAATTCAGTGATTGCTGATGCTTCAAGATTTGTTGCCAATTTATTGACAGTCATCATTTTTGAAGCATTTGATGAGCGATAATTCAAGGTTTCATCAAACACTGCAACAACATTCAATGCTTCCAGACTAGACGGCAGGTATTTAAACTCAACATGACCATCAACTAGGTTTAGACTACCTATCTGCTGATTATTGACATAAACCTTAACAGTTCCCTCATTTATCGGTTTGCCGTTGGATGAAATATCAATACCGACAGTAGCTAAAGTATCATAGTAAACATCCACATCACCAATTGCAATTTGGACTTTGGCTTTTTCAATGTATACTGTCACATTATTTTTTGAGGAATGAAACAAATTGGGCAGATATCAAACGATTTCCTGAAAAAGCAGGAACATATGATAATGTAGCAATGCCCTGCATGACACTTGCAGATCCAATCTGGGAATCTCCATCATAGAAGATGACACTTCCATAATTTATTACCTGATTATTGGAACTTGAAACATTGGCGGTCAGTGTCAATGCAATTCCAACAACACCATCAGACCCCCTTACTGTGATTCGGCTGTCTGCCGGTTTAACAACATATCCAACAGTAGCTTCCTTACTTGAAAATACCTGACTTTCGCCGTAAAACGCTTTAAGCACATAATCAGATGCGATTAAAGGGAGATAAGTAATATTTGCATTTCCTTTGACAAGAGACTTTTTACCGATGAAATTGTCATTGAGATAGAAGCTTACGCTACCGTCAGTGAGGTTGGAATACAATGCGGAAACATTGACAACAAATGTTGAATCAAATCCTACAACACCAGGTTCAGCAATTATTTCAACAGCAACATCATTGATATAGACATTAATGGAAGCATTTGAATCAGCATAATTGTTTCCACTGTATATTGCAGTAATCTGGTGTTTCCCACCAACTTTCGGAGAGTATTTGAGTGCAGCAACACCATTTTCAACATTTGCACTGCCCAATACGTCATTGCCCTGCAAGAAAGTGACCGTACCGTCATTGATAGGTCCATTGGAATTGGAAACCTCGGCAGTCAAAATCATTTCACGGCCAACGGTGCCATTTACCTGATTCAATACCATGCTTGAAGATGCCTTATCCACAATGAAATCGGCTGAACCTTCAGTATTTGAAAATATTTGGCTTTCACAATAAACCACCTTAAGCGGAATATTGCCTGCAACTGACGGAACATATGTCATGTTTGCAATTCCGTTGACAACTGGCTTTTTGCCGATGAAATCATTTCCGATATAAAACATTACACTGCCGTCGCTGACATTGGAATACAATGCAGTTACCTCAACAGCAAATGTTGAATTAAAGCCAACTGTTCCACGCTCCAGAGAAATCCTGACTACTACACCATCCACAAATAAATCCTCGAAAGCATTGGAAACCTTATAATTGCCGGATGTAAAGGTTGCATCGATAACATGTTTTCCAGCCTTTTGCGGAGTGAATTTTAGTTCAGCAAGACCGTTTTTAACATTGACTGTGCCGATTACCTCATCCCCATCTTTGAATGTGACGACTCCCTCATCGATTGCAGAACCGTTAAAGTCCGAAACAGTTGCGCTTATTGTGGTTTCATGACCTAAAGTTATGTTATTGAGAGAAACATTTAATGATGAAAATGCCGGAGAGACATCAAATGTGAATGTCTTATCATATGAATAATATGTGTCATCCCCGCTAAAGAATACCTGAAGCTTCCAAGTTCCAATTTTCAAAGCAGCCAGCTCCTCATAGACACGTGAAATATTGCTTGTAGCGAATGTCTTAACCACCACATTTCCTTGGATTAAATTGAAGGTCAATCTTGGAACATAAGAATTGTTTACATAAAATGACAAGGTTTGCGGATTTTTATATTCAAATGCAGTGTTATTGCAAACGATGTCAATGTAATTCTTGACGATATTGACTCCAATATTGTAGATATTGTTATTAGGACTGTCAATGAAATAACAGGCAACTATATTACCCGAATCAACATTCCAGATGATTTGATAATATCCTGAATTATGGTCGAATGAGGAGTTTGTCAGATTGCAGTTTTCACCAAACAAATAAACCGCACCACCATTACGGGAAGCGGAATTATCAGCAAAATAGCTATCGGCAAAAATGCATTCATTACCTGACGAATAGACTGCACCACCATCGTTTGAGGCAGCATTGCCAATGAATTCACATGCAATCAAGTTAGCATTATCACCAATCCAACGAATGGCACCACCATTATTGGAAGCGGAATTGTCGATAAAACAACAATTAGCTAAAGTACCGTTATCTCCTGCCCAACAAATGGCACCTCCATTTATAGAAGCTGAATTATTAACAAAACAACAATTAGCTAATGTACCGTTATCTCCTGCCCAATAAATGGCACCTCCATATTCAGAAGCAAAATTATTAATAAAAGAACAATTTAGCACACTTGCATAGCCTTGCATCCAAATTGCTCCACCATTAACAGCAGAGTTATTGACAAAAGAACAGTTTTCAAGAATACCTCCAACACCAAACCAGATAATGGCACCACCCGCATCAGAAGCGAAATTATAATCAAAAGAACAATTTATGATATTGCAATCAGAACCAACCAAATAAATGGCACCACCATAAAGTGAAGCGAAATTATAAGCAAAAGAACAGTTTATAATGCTGCAGTTGGAACCCTGCAAATAAATAGCTCCCCTTCTATCACCATTATTGGATCCAACGAAACGGATGTTTTTCAAAACGGTGTTGTTTGCCATTATATTAAATATGGCTGACTGGTTATTCCCATCAATAATATGTCCGTTACCGTCAATGGTTACTGAATTTAAAATGAATATTCCATCAGTTGAACCAGAAACATAACAATAATCTTTTGTAAGATTCAATGTGTCTCTATCACCAAGCATGTTAATTTTTGATTTCAATTCATTAAAATCGCCTTTATCTGAATTCAAATCAACAACATAAATCATTTCCTTATCAAGATATCTCTCATCACCTGAATACCTTAAACCTAAAGTGTTGTTGGATTCGTCCAAATTGTACAGCCTAATTGATCTTGTTTGGGAAACGTTGATTACCTCCACTTTTCCGTTGATGTTGATTGAAACAGACCCAGTTGCATCTGGCGGAAGAACAAAAGTAACAACATAGCAGTTTTGAGAAACATCCTTTTGACTGAGGGCCTGGAAATAAGGAGTTAATTTGCCCTGAGTTGAAAAGCTTGTAAACATCTTAATGCACCCGATGGCATCGATTGAATAGAAATCAATCCATTTAAACCCATTCCAGTAATATGAAACACCCTGCATTAAATATAAATTAGAATTTAGGGATTTGTCACTGCAAGGAATCATACCGACACCATTTTTGAAATTGGTGCAGTTAAATTCAACGGTTACAACATCACCATTAGTCAAGCCTACCATATTGTCCAGATAAATGGTATAATAGCCCCTATCCGAATTTCCCGCTTTTGAAGTTACAAAAGTATCGTTGATGTAAATGGAAACATTATAGTCACAGCCATCTATAAAATATGTGGAAACGGCCGCCAAATTCTCCTCGCCCTGTGAAGTGAAGATGTTTTTGTAGCATGCCTCATTGCTCTCATTATCTGGAGTCACATGGGATGTAAATGTAATTTCATACTGGTAATTGCGGTTTAGCAGGATTGTATCGTTGAGTATGAATGTATATGAGGTGGCCTCATTTACTTCAGCAAATTTGGAATCATAATATGAGACATAAAAATAACCGTTATTCCCCCAAGAGGGTCCCCAGCTGTTCCTTACAATCCATGCCCCATCTCCCATAGGAGCGTTTTTGAAATTATTCCTGGAATAATTATCGTCCCATCCTACAATGGCAACGGCATGGTCCGGATTTTGAAATCCGTTATAGTAATATGAAACTGATTTGAGATAATCATAATCAAAATGCATGCTTGTTCCCACAGCCCCATATCTTAGAATTGCCCATTTAATATCATCGTTATCAGTATAACTTTCCCTATCCAGCAAAATAATGTTTTGAATGTGGGATGTAGTATTTAAAAGGGGTGAAAGATAATCATTTATTGAATAGAAATCATCTTTCTCATATATCGGACCCAGCCAGCTTGCAAGATAACCGAAAGCCAAATCCGGAAATCCTCCATCATTGGTTAAAATTTTAAATCCATAATCTGAAAACAATGCCATGAGATTTTTGAGATTTGCTTCAGACAAATCGAATGGCACATTGGATGCCTTCACTATGCATGACTCCAAAACTGCCATTGCGGCAAAAGCCCAGCAGTTCCCTTCGGTTCCCTGGTCTTTAACAGGAGTCAGCGTATAATCGTCAAGCATACTATATGCCGCAGGCAATGCTGTGTAGTTAATATCCTTTAGAACAAATGAATTAAAGTCCGTGCTGGTAATTATCAGATTGTCATTGACGGTGCGATAAAAATTGCCCTGTGTCAAACCAGTATTGTTTTCAATCAGAGTATCATTGCATGCCATTGCATAGACTGCATCGCCGAGAGATGCAGAATTGCCTTCAAATTGATTTTCCACGAGAGTGTTGTTGGTTTGGCTGACATATAATGCTCCGCCCTTTTTTGCGGAATTGTCCCTAAATTCATTGCCGTATAAATTAAACACATCATACATTGCAAAGATTGCTCCACCATCATAAACTGCAGTATTTCTTTTAAAAACACTGCCGTTTATTGTTGAATTTGAACTTAAAAGGGTAATGGCTCCTCCAAACACAGAATTACATTCGATTACATTAATATACTGTGCCTTCAAATCAGACTGGATAAGCGCAAATGCACCTCCTGACTCATATATGGCCGAGCTGTTGATGAATGATGTTTCAAATAAAGTTAAAGAATTTCCACCTTTAGCAAGCAGGCTTCCCCCCATTATTCGAGCAGCATTGCTGTTGAAGTTGGAATTTGTTATGGATGAGGTGGAACCGGTTTCAAAATAAATCGCACCACCTGAATCTGCAAAACAGTTGGTGAAATTGGAACCTGATATGGCCAGGGCGGAATTTGCACCTACATAAATAGCTCCACCAAGTTCAGCGGAACAGTTGGCAAAACTGGAGTTTTCCACAACAAAAACAGAGTTTGGCACAACCTCAATTGCACCTCCATTATTATACTTGGAATCCGAATTGATAAATTTGATGTTTTTCAGCGTTACATCAGTGGCGTTTATGAAAAATATTTCAGAATAGTGATTTGCATCAATGAAATGGCCCTGCCCGTCGACAGTCATCGACTTATCGATTTGAATGGCGTTTGAGCGGTTGGTGTTTTTATAGTCCTTGTATAATTTCAAGGTATCGCCTTCGCCGGTGCTTTCAACCAGTTCGGACAATTCCTTAAAATCCCCAACAGTATCGTTAGTTTGCGTTAAAATTACTTGATTTTCAGTTTCTGCATCATCAATGCAGTTCGTGTCGATTGTCGTATTGTCTATAGCGTTTATCATGGAAACTGACAATAATCCGACAAGAATTATCGACAGAATCCAAATTGTCTTTTTCAGCATAATCTTTGTCCCTATAAAATTCTTTTATGATATGAAATATGTAACTAATTACATATTAACATTATTTAAAAAGAGAACAAATTTAAAAAGTGCGTCAAGGCAAAATGGTTTAAAAAAAAGATGAAAAAATCAGATATGAATCTGAATTAACATATCCGATTTGGCTGATTCAAAATTTCATTGGTACAGATTGGAATTGTCAACAATAAGTTCCTTATGGGAAAAATTGTTTAAAACCTCTTCCCGATAACTTATTCCAATAGATAGTAATGTAAGATTGACTTTGTTTGGAATAAAAGATATTGAATATTTATTTATCAAAACATATTGAATTTCAGACATTTCAAGTCTTGACTTTTCATTTCCCACAGTCAATTCAACATAATCATCCTCAATTACCAGTTTCCTAATTCTTCTTCTAATCAAAACATTATAGATTATGCCCAAAACGAATGGAATTGCTTCGGTTCTGGAGATACAAAACTGAAAATACCACAAGAAAAGCCAGTGCGATGACAGTCAATGTAACTGCCTGCCTATTCAATCCTTTAATTTTTTGTCTGGGATTTTTTACCAGATTCTTATAATTGGAAATTATTGCCAAAACTTCATTATAATATGCATCTGATTCAATTTTATTCATTTCAATTTCCATAAATATCAATTTAAATATACTATTTTTTAAACTTTTTGTTGAATTGTGTCATCTTCTACAACATATTTAATATTTTCCAACATACGATCCCAATTCAATATGTCCCTGCGAATCATGACCTCCATAAGTATAAGCTCCATCACCACCGAAAACATAATATTCCCCATTAGATGTTTCAATAAGTGCTAATTCCTGCTGTGTTTCAACAATCCTATAATTACCAAAATTAGGAGAATACTTGGAATATACACTGGTATCCACATTATTTTTTACATTAACAGTTTTTTTGACTTTTTCTTTGATTGTTAAATTCTGGGTTGTGTTGTTTCCAGTGTGGTTTTCATCACCTTTATAGAATGCATTTACACTGTATTCGCCATTTTTCAAGTCCAAGTCAAGATTAGCGTTACCCTTGGAATTGGTTTTGACAGTTTCATTAACAACGACTTTGCCCTTTTTATTTTTTATAATGATGTTGACTTTCTGCTTGGATAATGCAGTCTTGTTCAAGTCAGACAATTGTAATTTAAGCTCACCACCTTCAAACTGCTTCTTATCACTGCCAATCTTTAATTTTGTCGGTTCTTTAGCATGACCTGACTGTAAAAACATTGCTCCGGCAACAACTGCAAGAAGTATAACTACAGCAACTAAGATCATAATAATATTTCTGTTTTCCATATTATCAGCATAAAAAAGATGAGATTATTTAGATTTATCAATATACTTACTTGAAGGCTCTGCATTCGGATAATAAACCCCATTTGGATAATGTTTGCTACTAGGACCTAAATTTTCCAAAATATTTCCATTATCATCAACAGTGTAATAATATCCATCTTCACCCATTATTAAATGAGAACTACTGCTCTGAGTACTACTTTCAGATACACTAGCCTCAACCACTTTTTCCTTAATTTTTAATTTCTGTGTTGTATTATTACCAGTGTAATTTTCATTTCCATACCCTTGGAATCAGTTTTAACAATATCATCTACAACCACCTTACCCTTTTTGTTGGTAATAGTGACATTAACAATTTCCTTTGAAATCGGAGTATTATTCAAATCAGTCAACTTGACTGACAATTTCCCGCCTTCATACTGCTCATTATCACTTGTAATTTTAAGTTTTGTTGGCTCTTTAGCATTAAACGGATTAAATAATACAAATCCAATCGCAGCTGCAAGAACAACAATAATTACGACTAAAATTATAACAATATTCTTTTTTTCCATAATTTCAACTTCCCATTATTTATATCCAAGACTGTGTATTTCACCAGTTCTTACATCGACAGTCCTCATGTAACCATCCTGATATTCCTGTTTAACATGATTTTCATCAATATAATATCTAGTTGTTTCAGGATAGGGATCATTAGTTGGAGGTAAATTATTGATATCATATGATGTACTTGATGAAGACTCTGAATTTGAGGAGGTAGCTTCAGTTACTGCCTCTTTAATTTTCAATTTCTGTGTTGTATTATTACCCGTGTAATTTTCATTTCCATCATAAGTAACATTAACAACATAATTTCCCTTTTTCAAATCCAAATCAAGCTTAGCCTTACCCTTGGAATCTGTTTTAACAATATCCTCTGCAACCACCTTACCCTTTTTGTTGGTAATAGTGACATTAACAATTTCCTTTGATAGTGGAGTATTGTTCAAGCCTGTCAACTTGACTGACAATTCCCCGCCTTCATACTGCTCATTATCACTTGTAATTTTAATCTTGCAAGACTCCTTTGCATTAATTGGATTAAAAAACATTACACCAATAGCAATTAGAAGAATGACAATTATTACAAGCAATATTATAATTATATTTTTATTTTCCATTTAAATCCCTCAATTAACTATGATAATATCCAGTATTAGGATCAGCTTTTGTATAACCTCCAACAGTCACCATTTCTCCAGGCCTGTCACCGTCAACAGTATATTCTAGGTAATGCATGTCATGTGCAATTGCATATTCCATTCCTCCATTAGGAGCATATTTACTGGTGTGAGTTGTTGTTGAAGTTTGTTTACCATCAACTTCTTCAGTAGTCGCCTTTTTAACACTAACTTTGTCTGCAATCGAAGTTGATGAATACTGGCCGTTTCCATCAAACTTGCACTCAACGGAATATTTGCCTTTTTCATCCATCTTGAATTTCGCTTTTCCTTTGGAATTGGTTGTTATGTCCTCATCGATTACTGTTCCGTCTTTGTCAGTTAGCTTTACGTTTACTGTTTGATTAGCGATAGCCTTTCCACTGCTGTCAGTCAGTACAACAACCAATGAGTCTCCAACATTGATTTCCTTATCTGCAATTGCAATATTTGAATCCTCTTTTGCCATTTCTGAAAACACTGCAACTCCAACAACAAGAATTGCGACAATTACACATAACAATATTATGATAATCTTAGTATTATCCATCCAAATCACAATTTTACAATTTTTCTATAATAACATCTGACAAATCAGAATTATACGATGAATCATTTTCTTGGTTTTTTAACCAGTTCAGGCCTGTTTCCTGATTTATCCCAATATGTGTCTAGCGCCAATCCGCAGTTGATGCACCTTGTTGCATCATCCCTGTTCGGATAGCTACAGTAAAAGCATTGTTTAGTCATAAGAACTCACCATTAACCACAATTATATGTTTTTAGACAATCTGTTTATGTTATTCAGGGCAATGACACCTGATTTAAGTTTCAGCAGTCCCTCATTCAACAGTTTTTGAGGACATGCAATGTTCAATCTCAAGAAATCATCCCCGTTTTGACCAAAATCACATCCTGCAGAAAGAAACAAACCTTGATTCTGCCTTAAAAATTCAGACAATACCTTTGATGGAGTCTTTAAAGCTGAACAGTCAAGCCACAGGAGGTAAGTCGCATCACACTCGACAAGCTTGACAACAGGCAATTCGCTGGCTAAAAATTCACCTACAGTCCGTTTATTTTCATACAGAACTTCCCTTAACTCTTCCAGCCAATCTTCAGACTCATCATAAGCAGCAATCACCGCAGCTGTTGCAAATACATTGCATGAATCTGAATTGTCAATGTGCATCTGCTTTTTAATCCTTTCCAACAGTTCACCGTTTTTTGTGTGGACCACTGAGCTTTGAAATCCTGCGATATTGAATGACTTTGAAGGGGACATGCATCTGATGACATTGTCATATGATTTGAACGGATTATACTTAACTCCGGGATCTGTCAAATCACAGTGAATCTCATCAGAAATCATAATGACATCATGCTTCATGCACAAATCGGCAATACGGTCCAGTTCCTCTTCAGACCAGATTTTTCCAATAGGATTGTGAGGATTGCAGAGTATCATCATATTGACCCTTGAGAGTTTCTCTTCCAAATCATCAAAATCTATTTTATACTCTCCGTTTTCATAAATCAGTTCGTTTTCAAGGACCTTTCTCTCATTGTCCTCTATTACATAGTAGAAAACATGATATACCGGAGATTGTATCAGTATCTCATCACCGACATCTGTAAGGCACCTGATCATTGAGGATATTGACGGCATTACACCAATGGAATATGCCATGTCATCCCTTGACATATCAAGGCCATATCTTCTCTTCCACCATCCGATATATGCTTCAAAAAGCTCATCAGGAACTATAGTATAACCATATATAGGATGTTTCGCTCGCTTTAGGATGGCATTTTCGATGGCCGGAGCCACCCTGAAGTCCATGTCCGCCACCCACATAGGCAAGTCGTCATCAAAAAGCTCCCATTTAAGGGAATTTGTGCCAGTTCTGTCAATCACGCTTTCAAAGTCGTATCTAGTATCTTTCATAGTGGATTCTTTCCTCATCAAACTTGTCCATGAACTTGTTTTCCCATCCGTCAGCAGGATAACCTATTGTGACAATTGAATAAGGCTTCAAATCGGTGATGTCATCGATTCCAATGATTTTACCGATTTTCTTCATGCGTTCCTCTTCAGGAGCAACTCCATTCCACAGTCCACCCAATCCGAGGTTTACCGCTTCAAGCAACATGTTTTCACAGGCAGCACCCATATCCTGCTGCCAAACGGTCTTGTAGAATGCCCTTTCAATATTGGCAACAAGCACGATTGCAACGGGAGCATTTGTAACTCTTGGCTTTATTTCTCCAAGCTTTGCAAGAGTTTCCTTGTCTTTTACAACTACAAACTCCCAAGGTTCGGCTCCAAGCCTTGATCCAGGTGCCTGCATTCCTGCCTTAATGATTTTCAAAATATCATCATCACTTACATCCCTGTCAGCATATTCACGGATGCTTCTTCTAGTATTAATAATTTCTTCAAATTCTACCATAATGATAAATAACAATTTCAACATATATAAATTAAATGGAGGTGACAATAATGGACGGCAACAAAGGCATGGGAATTTTGTCAATAATCGTCGGTTTGATTTTTATAATATTCCCAGTGTTTTCAGAATCATTGGTCTCAATAGTTATTGGATTGAGTTTGCTGTTTTTCGGCATTACAGCAACATACACCGGATTGGACATGAGAAAATATGCAAACGACACCTATTCAGGCCCATTAATTGTAATTGGAATTATCGTGATTATTCTTGGATTCCTGTTCATATTCTATATTGATGCATTATCATTCCTTGTAAGCATCCAATTCTATCTTATAGGATTTTTACTGATTATATTCGGTATAATAGGACTGTTATCAAGAATAAATGCATTTTCCCTTTTCACATCAGTATTGGTTTTTGTCATGGGAATCATCTCAATAGCGCTTGGAGCATTTGCATGGACCCAACCTATTTATATTGCAATAATAATCGGTCTCATACTGGTTATTGAGGGCATAGCATTGCTCTTTTTAGACTACTGAACAGCAAATTGAACTAAACCATCATCACTAAAACAAAAAAAAAATAGTTTAAGTGTGAAAAATCACACTTTGACTTTAAAAAAATTATATCTCAGACTTTTCAATCGATTTGAATCCGATATCGTTTTCGCTACAGTACTCTTCAACATGAGCGATGATTTCTGAGATATCCTCATCGGAATACTCGTTTTTAAAGTAGTATGCAATTGGTTGAGCATTAGTATAGACAGTAATTATCAAATACTCCTTGCCGTAAACACATACTTCCAATGTATTGTAGATTTGAATATCCTTAATTATATCGCTTTTGGCCTTTCCAACTGGAGTCTCATTTCCGATTGTCTTGACTTCAGTGTTTTCATACTGGTTCTGCAGTTTGGCCAATTTTCCTTCATCGGTCAAAATATCTCTTTCAGGCTCTATTTCAACCAGTTTTTCTCTGAAGAGCTTTGCGTTGTGCAGTTTTTCCTGGATTTCACCCAGTTCTTTTTCCAGTTCCTTTTCCTCCTCAATCAGTGAGTTGATGAAGGCTTCGGAACCGTTGTTGAATTCCTCATACATTTCCAGCACATCTCTTGGAGACAGGATGGAATGATTCTTGAAGAATTCCTTGGTATGAGGTTTTACGCGTATGCTTAAAGGTTTCAGATTTTCCCTTTTGGATTTCTGATCGAATATCTCTTCAGCAAATTCGTTTCCTCTTCTGTGTAGGGATTCCATTTTTTGAGTGAATATCTTTTCAAAGTCTTCGCGAGTCATATCTTCAGGAAATGTGAATTCAAACTCACCTGGAGTATATGAACCTCCGAATCTTTCATTTCCGAATACAAATTTTCTAGTTCTTTTTTGGTTTGACATTTTATCACTCTATTTATTGTATTACAAATTTAATTTTTGTATACAATTAAATATTGTGATGAAGTACTATATAAAGGTTTGTATTCATTTTTAAAAAATGTATACACAAAAATTTGAAAAAAATTAGCCGCTTAAATCCGCAGAGATTTCAAAAACCCTTTCCAAATCCATGGATAATTGCTCCTCTTTTGATTTCAGCTCATCTTCAGATGATTTGGACTTCATATTCTTTGAAATGTTTGAAAATGTCTCAATGATAACTTTCCCATTGAGCATTCAGACTGCTTAAGCTGAGGCCTTACAGACTTTTCGAAATAACCCATCGGATAGTTGATGGTATAGAAAAGTCCCACATTGACCTTTCCCCTGAACTTGTTTCCGGTCTTGTAGGAAACCATACAATAAATTAACCTTTCAAGCAGGGCCATATAATGGCTTGTAGGTTGTGAAAAAAATATCGGAGCGGCAATCAACAGTGAATCCGCATCAAAAATCCTTTCAATCAATGGAGACAGCTCATCTCTCCAAAAGCATTTGCAGACATCCTCATCATTTTTGCATATCAGACAGACATGGCATCCTGAGAGGCCCATCTTATATAAGTCGACATATTCAACTTCCGAACCGACTGATTTTGCTCCTTCAACTGCAGATTTTGCCAGCTGCGCATTGACATCCCTTCTTTTGGGACCTGCATTTATCACGACAGTCTTCATTGGCTCAGCTCCGCACCGATTTCAAATGCCTTTTCCAGGTCATTAGGAAACTGGAGAATCCACTGCTTTTCCTTAGCTTCCTGTGAAAATCCAGCCATATTGAATTTGGAGTAATCACTGATTTGAATAGTATCACAGACAGGATAAGTTACAATTTTCCCATTCAAAAATGAGAAGAGATACTCTGTTGTGGAGAGGCTGTCCTTCATGGACTGCTCATAGAACTCCTTAGGAGCATTCATGGTGTAGAATATCCCTACATTGACCTTGCCGGTGAAATAGCTTGAACCGTCATCATATGACATGATGCAAAAAATCAGTCTTTCGACCAATGCCCGAAATTCGCTTGTAGGCTGTCCGAAATAAATCGGTGAGCCAATCAAAAGGCAGTCTGCATCAAAAATCTTATTTAATACATCAGTCAGGTCGTCATTCCAGTAGCACTTGCCCTTGGTATTGGTCTTGAGCTTACAGGCAAGACAGCTTCTGCAGCCCTTAAAGACCAAATCATACAGGTTGAAATATTCCGTTTCGGCACCAACTGATTCGGCACCCTTTTGGGCAGCCTGCATGATTTCTGCTGTATTCCATGTCTTTCTTGGACTTGCGTTGATTACAATTGTCTTCATTTTGAAAGTTCAGCTCCAATCTCAAATGCTTTTTTCAAATCGACGGGGAACTGTTTTTCATGATTTAGTTTCTTGTCTTCCTCGTCAAATGCTCCCATAGCATATTTGGAATAATCATTGACCTGCAGCGTATTGAATACAGGATAAATCTTGACTTCACCGTTGAGCATGCCAAATACCTGTGATGAGCTTTCAAGGTATTCTTCCATCATGGTTTCATAATAGTCTTCAGGAGCGTTCATGGTAAAGAAGAGCCCAACATTGATTTTACCTTCAAAATAGGAACCAAAACCGTCATATGACAATATGCAGAATATCAGCCTTTCCATCAGTGCACGGTAATGGCTGGTAGGCTCGTTGAAGTAAATCGGAGAGCCAATCAACAATGTGTCAGCATCCAAAATCCTTTCAATCAATGGAGACAGCTCATCCTTCCAGTAACATTTGCATCTGTCCTTATCGGCCTTTTTGCAGATAAGACAGCTCATGCAACCGTGTAAATCTAATTTATATAAATCAACATATTCTACTTCCGCACCGGCTGATTCAGCACCTTTGGCAGCCTCTTTCATCACCTGTGCAGTATTCCATTTTCGTCTTGGACTTGCATTAATAACTACTGTTTTCATAATAATCAATATAACTATCTGTCAAAATCAGTAAATAAATGTGATTGGAAAAGGCTATCTTCACTGAGCTTTTCAAGTTTCAGGAACAGCTTCCATGGCATTGAAAGTGTCACATAATCATTTGGAATGAAATGCTTCATGTGGTTACGTGCCGCAAGGTCAACCGGTCCCAAAAGAAGATGAGGATCATCAATTTCGGCCTGTTCAAATGTGAAGCATCCTATCAGCTGACATGCGGATGATTGGGGCACACAAACGTAATTGCTTTCAACACGGTGGGATCCGTCAAGCTGAAGCAAGAGCATCAGTTCAAATGCATTGACGGTGAATATCACTGAATCGGGGATTTCACCTTCCTCCAGCTCCTCCAAAGGTTTGAATACCACGTAATCCTCGCTGTCATAGATTGGTCTTGATGAGATATGCCCATATGCTGTTTCAAAATCATCATAGATTCTTTCACCTTCAGTGAACATTTCTTTTACATGCTTAGGCCTTGATTCAAGTTTTTTAAGATATTCTTCTTTGTCTTTAGCAGAATCCACACCTTTTGAAAGAAATGTTGCCTGAAACTCTTTTGCCTCTTCTGTGGCAAAACCGTCTCCCCATCCAAAGCCTGGCCATATTCCACCGCAGGTTCCGTTTTCACGGCCAAAAACAAATGCTTTTCGTTTTGCAATGCACTGTGCAACAAAAGACATTACACAACCTCCACGACCTGCCTTAGGACCTTTGATGTCATCAGGCTTTTCATTGGTTTTGATTAAGACAATCGGGTCGAATTTTCCATTTAGATAATTAGCAATACTACTCTTCATGAGTAATAGTTTATTGAGGGTTGTTTAAAAGTTTAGTGTAAAAAATTAGTTACAAAAAAAGAAAAAGGAAATAAGTGAGGTTAATCACTTATTTAATTGTAATTTTTGCTTTTTTGGTTGCGGCATTGTAGTATTTGTTACCGGCAAACTTGACTGTTGCAGTGAATTTGCCTTTTTTGGTCAATTTCTTGAGTTTGAATGTAGCTTTACCTTTGGAATTGGTTTTTGCGGTAATTTTGATTTTCTTACCTTTGAATTTACCTGTCAGGGTAACTTTAACCTTTGCCAATGCCTTGCCTTTGTCTGTTTTCAAGCCGATGCTGTATTTTTTAGCCTTTTTGACTTTGAAGGTTTTCTTTTTGGCAGTCAATTTAGGAGTTGCCTTTTTAACCACAACTTTTGCAGATCCTGTTGATTTTGCATAGAAGGCATCACCGTCAAATGCGATTGATGCAACATATGTTTTGACAGCAAGTTTGTTTCCAACAGCATATGAAGCCTTACCCTTAGCATCAGTAGTCAGCACTTTTTTAGCACCATTTAAGACAACAGTAACGTTTTTACCAGCTAATGCCTTACCGTTTACATCGGTCAATGTTATGACAATGTTTTTGGAAGTGCCGTAAGTGGTGGTTACAGAGGTTGCCTTGATAACAGTGACGACTTTTACGGTTGAATTTACTGTTTTTGTGATTGGCGCATATCTTGCATCACCTGAATAGGATATTACAGTCTCATATGTACCTGCAGGAAGGTCGGTTACTTCAATAGTTGCTGCACCGCCTTTTAATTCTTTGGTGTATTCCTTATCACCGATTTTCACAGTAAATGTACCTGTTGCATCAGAACCCAATTTAATTGAGTAAACAGGATTTGGACCAGTACTGCTGGAATCTGTGGAAATTGCTGTATCAGGATCAGGAATGATAGCTTTATTGACTTTGAATGTAGCGTTCTTAGTGCTTGCATTAAATGCTTCAGTAGCCTCAAAGGTTGCAACTGCAGTGTAATTGCCAACAGCTAAACCTGAAACGGAATAACTGCCTGTACCATTGGTTACATTCACAGTAATGTTCTTTGTTCCTATTTTAACTTTAACTTCTCCTGAGAAAGTGCTGTTTGTAGTAATGGTTATCACTGCATCTGTACCTTCCCTGATATCATCAACACTAATGGTTAAGTTAGGGTCAACAGGAACAACAGGAGGAACAGGCTTAGCAGTCACAGTAAATGTAACATTAGCCTCACTAGCAGTAAAGTTCTCATTAGCTTCAGAAATCACCTTAACAGTATTAGCACCAACAGTGAAATTACCAGCACCAATAGTGAAAGAACCACTACCTAAAGCAACATCAGCAACACCAACTTCAACACCGCCAACTAAAACCTTAACACTACCAGTAAAGTTAGCAAGAGCACTAATACTGATAACAACATTAGTTCCTTCCTCAACATCACTCACAGGAGCAATAGCCAACTCAGGACTGACAGGAACAGGAGTAGGAGGAACAACCTTCTCCTTAACAGTAACAGTTACATTAGCACTACCTTCAGTAAAGTTCTCACTAGCATCAGAAACCACTTTAACAGTATTAGCACCAACAGTGAAATTACCAGCACCAATAGTGAAAGAACCGCTACCTGAAGCAACATCAGCAACACCAACTTCAACATCACCAACTAAAACCTTAACACTACCAGTAAAGTTAGCAAGAGCACTAATACTGATAACAACATTAGTTCCTTCCTCAACATCACTCACAGGAGCAATAGCTAACTCAGGACTGACAGGTTCAGGAGTAGGAGGAACAGGCTTAGCAGTCACACAGTAAAGTTCTCATTAGCTTCAGAAATCACTTTAACAGTGTTTTCACCCACAACTAATTTATCGGCAGAAACGCCGTAAGTACCGCTACCGGCATTAACATCAGCAACACCAACTTCAACACCGCCAACTAAAACTTTAACACTACCAGTAAAGTTATCAAGAGCAGAAATGCTAATAACAACATTAGTTCCTTCCTCAACATCACCACTGGATCAATCGCCAATTCAGGGTCAACAGGTTCAGGAGCTTCAACTACAGTTATATTAATGAATCCGCCGAATCTTTCATCCCCATGTTTATATACGACATATATTAAAGTATTTCCTTCATCAAGTCTGAAATGTTGATAACCCTCTTCATCTTCAATCCAAGCGACATCGAATGAAACTACTCCATCATTGTATAATCCATCATTTATTAACTGGTTGCCACTATACCGAGCTGGGAATACCATATTCCCATCCATTCTAACAGGACCCCAGTTATAGACATAATATGCCATTAAGCCGTCACTATCTGCAACGGAATCCATATTGAATGATATTATGATTGAATCCTTATCATAGACATAAACCTCTTTATCACTTGCTAATGTTAATTCATTGATTGAAAATGTACCTGTTGTGATGTCGTTTTCTGTTTCACCGTCAAAGAAAGTCACATTAACATCATAGTTTCCAGGCTTGAAGAGTGAAACACTAAACAATGGAACTGTGAACTCCTCATTAAATTCAATTCCGTTAGCAGTGATGTTACCTGCCAGTTCACCATTGAAGTAAATGTTGAAGTATTGATTATTTGCAAGAGGAGCACCAATAATGTATTGAATTATTTCATCAGTGGCTTCTGTACCATATGCATATGTTCCGTTAATGATTTCAACTCTGCTTTCACCCACTTCAACAATAACTCATCGGTAGCACTGTATAATTCCAGTTTTACAGTATACTCTCCGGATTCTGTAATGTTTAAATCATTCAAGATGATTTGGCGGCCGTCATCAGGTGGAACTGTGCCTAAACGAAGGTCAGCTAAGTTTATGTTTCCGCCGACCTGAGTGCCGTTAACATAAAGTTTTACATAACCGGTAACGCTTTCGCTTATTCTTAAGTTAGCTACAAGCTCATCAACACTTACAAAGGTTTTCAAATTACCATCATCATCCTCTTCATGGGTTCTGATGTCGACATTTTTGGTAACAGTGAGGTTTCCTGAATATGTTAAATCATCAGTGTATTTGACTGTGATTTTATACTCCCCAATTTCAGTGATTCCCAAATCAGCTAAGTTTAATGAAACCCATACATCTTCATAATCTAGTTCAGGGAATTCGGAGAATCTGAATGTTTTTGTGATGTCTTCACTGCCTTCTTTTGAGATTGTGACGGTAAATTCATCCACACCTTCAGGGATTTCCTGGATTGTGATTACATCATCATCACTCAATATGGAGGTTTCATTGGAAATACATGGACTTTCATAAATGACAATTGGTTCCTCATCATCCGTCCATTCAGCGTAATATGCTTTATTACCCTCATCGTCATAGAACTGGAGAATCATTAAAATTGAATAAGATTCCTTAAATTCAGGCAAGTTCAAATCATTTACTCTAATGACATAATCGTCACCTTCAAGGATTTCATCCAATTTAAGAGTGATTTCGATTGGTTCTTCATCTTCCTGAGGGATGATGACTGTAAATTCATTGTCCGCATTCTCTGGAATGTCATCTTTTGAAATTCTTACAACAACACCATTGTCCAATATGTTTGCGTTACTGAAATTTGCAACGATTTCTTGTCCTTCACCGTGCATTCCTTCATCATCGTCATCAGATTGCCAGAATGAAACAATATTTTTTTCATCATCAAAATCAATATCGTATGAACGTGAATCGACTTCATCATCCATATCATTACTCGTTGTAATCTCCTAAATCATTAAGGGCAATCATATAAACTGTGAAACCTTCACAATCATCATCTTCAGTATTGGTAATATTGTCTAAATCAAAGCTGTATAATTCTTGCTCATCGCCTTCTTCACCAGCCCAGATTTTAATAACAATTCTACCATCAATGTCATCTCTAACTGAAACGTAAGCGAAAGGAGTATTCAAACAATTCTACCATCAATGTCATCTCTAACTGAAACGTAAGCGAAAGGAGTATTCAAACCATCTGGGTTATTTAAATCAAATTCTTTATCATCACCATCAGGAACATAAATGATAACACCGTCTTCAGCATCATCATCATCATCATAATAGAATGAGACAGTATCAGTGACATTGAATACCATTTCATCATTTTCATCATAGTATGCTACGGTTATTTCAAAGTCGCCTGCACCTAAAACTGCAAACTTATCTGCACCAATATATTCCACTCCGGAGATTTCAGATAAATAAATTGTTTTATTCCAAGCTTTATCTGCAACGGTTATTAAAATGTAACCTTCACAATCATCTTCTTCAGTGATTTTGACAACCTCTTCTCCAAAATTGGAATCATATTCTCCTTTAAAGATTTCAATTGTGACATTATCATTGCCCACAACGTTTCTAGAAACGAACTTAACATCATTGCTATCTATAATCTCATCCATACCCTCAATCATTAATGTTACATTGACTTCATAAGTTTTTTCTTCAAAGTCAAATTCCAAATTGCTGTTTGAAATTACATATGATTTTTGATTCATATCTTGTTCGGAACTAAATCTTGGATAACACCATATCGGTTTGGATATGTTATTAGCATCTTCCACGTAAACGAAATCATTTAATGTGAATGTGAATGAATTGTCATCAATGGAAACAATGATAGTGGCATTATCAATGTCTATAGGAAGAAATACACTGACTATACTTCCTTTGTCTCTGAGTATATCTCCTTTGTCTGTACCGCCTATAAATGTAGTATCTTCAATCCAGAATGGAGCAGTAACTTCCATAGTAAAGTTAGAGATTCCTTCATCACCATGAAGGACCTCAAGTGTATATTCACCTACTGAAGTGATGTTCAATTCAGCCAAAGTCCAGAAGAGCATGCCATCCACGTCAGAATCATCCACATTTTTATTGCTTGTGTAAATTATGTCTTCATCTTCATCCCTAACTATGACAGTGACAGTGCCTGTGCTTGCCTCAGGACAGTACACCTCTAAAACAGAATCCCAGTATAATAACATTGGTCTATTGTCCCAAACAATTGCTTCAAATTCATCGCCATCGCCATCATCTTCAATTCCAATGAATGTGAGAGTTCCTGATTGACTTGCAACTAACTCATCGCTGAATGAATCATAACAGGAAACTGTTATATCATAGGTTCCTGCATACAAATCAAAGTCATTAGGAACAAGATAATAAAATCCATTTTCTCCAGATAATTCGTCAAAATCACAATTAGCAACATCTTTGCCACCAGCTGTAGCTACAACATAAAAATCTGCTTCTTCAGGTGCACGGATGTCAACGACATGTGTGTCATCCTCATCATCATATTGGTCATATTCAGACTCTTCATTGAAGGTAATATTATAACCATCTTCATTTCCTACAGTTTCCTCTTCCGAAGATGCAAGGACATCCCCACTATCTTCGGCCAAATCGTCTTGAGAAGCATCTACTGACACCTCATCAATATCTTCAACTGCCAAGTCGTCCGATGCAACATCATCAGCCGCACTGGCAGCACCGATTGTTAAAATAGCCAGCAGCACATTAAAATCGATTTTATAAATAGATTGCTATTTAAATCCGAATAAAATAACATGATTTAGCGAAAATTAAAATAATAAGTTCAAATTACGATTAAAATACTGAATAAAAATGATAAAATAAATTAATTCGATGAAAAATAACCAAATATATTTCATTAAATGAATAGTTTTCAAATGACTTAAAATTATGTAAATAATATAATACATAATGAAAAAAAAATTAAATAAAAAAAGATAAAAAATAGAAAAACTATTTTTTAGCTTCAATGACAGTCTTTCCGTTCATGTAAGGGACCAACACTTCAGGAACTTTAACGC
>CADBHR010000107.1 GCA_902794475.1 uncultured Methanobrevibacter sp.
TTTCATTCAAATAAATTTAGCATGTTCGGTGGAGTATTATACAAAACCCAATTGGCAATGTGTATCCGATGCATCTCGGAGATTGCCTGATAGAATTTTCATCACAGCAAAATTTAAGAAAGTCCGTTTTTAAAGTTAATATTGGTGGAGTTCATGGAAGATGATGAGTTAAAAGAGAGATTATATCAGATTAATGATTTGAATGATCCCATAAGTTTGGAAATAATATGCTTCAACGATTCAAATTGGATTGTTCGCCTTGTTGCGACTCATAAGATTAATGATGAAAAATCCTTGGTCAAAATAGCAATGAACGATTCCAATCCAACTGTCCGCAAATTGGCATTGGGACGCATAGGCGATGATGAGTTGCTTAGTGAAATTATCATGAGCAATACATTTTCAGATATTAAGCTGAGAGCTATTGAAAAAGTCAAGAACCAGGATATCTTAAAGAATCTGGCCTTGAACAGTGCAAGCTGGAAGATTCGCCGAAGAGCCACAATGAAAATAACTGATGATGGGGCCTTAACTCACATTGCCCTTAACGACCCTTCCAAACATGTCCGCCGGGCGGCGGCCAATAACCTTAATCTTGATGACGAGAAGAGTTTAATCGAACTTTTCCTCAATGATTCCTCCAACCAGGTTAGGAATGTGGCTCTCAGACGCATTAATGATGAAGAGTTATTGCTTGAAATGTATAACCTCAACTTAGATGAGAAGGTTCGCCGCATAGCCATTCAGAACCCCAATTTTCCTTTGGATGAATTGGTTAAAATCATTTCAACTCATGACCCGTCAAGTGCCATCTGGAAATCTGCCCTATTCAATCCACGCCTGCCAGCAGATGTTTTGGCCAGGCATTTGGTCGATGCAGAATATTTCTACTGGATTCGCTTTCTGATTAACAGAATCAATGATTATGATTTGTTGGTTGAGGCTATTGAAAATATAAAATTTCGCTGGCAATCATGTGAAGTGATTCAAGCAATCAGGAATGATGCATTTCTAGAACGGATGATTAATGAAAATTCAGACAGAGATACTAGAAAATGTCTGGTTTTAAATCCAAATTTATCTTCAGAAATATTGGAGGATATTGTTTTAAATGATTCTCATGATTCACTTCGTTGTTTGGCCTTGAAAAATCCCAATATTCCTGATGCGATATTGAAACATTTTCTTAAGGAGGGCGATGATGAGTTCCGCGATTATGCCTTTTGCAATCCAAAAGTCTCAGTCAACGATTTACTTGATATCTATCCTGCTGATAGTTGGTATTGCAGGAGTCATCTCTTTGATCCGGATGTTTCCACAGAGGCTTTCGTCGAACTGATCTGCGCTAATCTGGACATTATTGAAAAAAGATTTGGGTAGCCAATTTTCTAAAAAAAGGAGATTAGATAGATGAAAATCTATCTTTTAATTGTAACTTTAACTTTTTTGAATCCTGTAGAAACCCTCCTTTAAAATACGAATGGTTCTATAAACCTGATGATTTTGAAAAACCAACTCCATAATAGCTATAAACTATCTCATTAACTATTATTATCATGCAATATTAAAAAAAAGAAATATTGCATTGAAATGATAATATTGAAGTCATTGCAAACAACACTTATTTAAGCAATGAGAAACATGTTATGTGTACAAATCAAGAGGTGAAAAAATATGGCAAAACCGATTGGTGATACCCCAACATTATATGGCAAAGAAGCATCTAATTTTTTAAACAGAATGGTCAAACCTCTTACAGAAAAGGATAAAGAATTCAAAAAGAAGTATGATGCCACTAGAAAGGTATCATTCTAAAACTCTCAAATCAAGTATAAATAGAATGTCTGTTCGGGATTTCGTTCTATTATGATATCTAATTTCTCTTTTATTTTATCATCATCTTTTTCCAGATTAATGAAATTATGATTGGTGTAGAAATTATATGCACTTGCATATCCTTCCACTGTGACAAACCTCAATCCCGCATTATCTTCAGCAATGTTTTTAACATTGAACAATACACTCATCAATATTTCAGAACCTAATCCCTTGTGAGCGTATTTTTCATCTATTGCCAATCTTCCTATTTTGATTGCAGGCAATTTTCTCTTTTTGGAGACGAAGTTCAATTGATCTTTAATATCCTGTTTAGTGTCTTCATCACGAATGTCCTTTAAAGGGAGGGTGTCAGTCAAAAGGGAAACATAACCTACTATAGTTTCATCACACATCACTAATTTTGTCAAGTTTAATTTACTTTTTTGCTAAGTTAAGGCATCACTTTTAAGAAAATCATCCAAATCATCTGAAGCACACTTAAAATTGGACAAATCATGTTCATCCGTAAGTGTTTCGAAGCGATAATTTTCCTTGATATATTCAATATCCATACAATTAAATAGCATTTCATGATTTATTAATATTTTCATTCCTCAAATTATAAATTGAAAGCAATATTTCATTTTTAAAGCAATTATGCCATTGAAATTGGGATAAATCAATAATCAACAAAATATCTTACGATTAAACTGGCCAAGTTTAATAATCAATTAACACTGCAAATAGAATGAATAATAAACAATCAATCAATTCCAAAATTAACGACATACATCAAATCTAACAAGAAATGAATAGATTTTTTAATTTTAAATAAAAATCAAAAAGTTCGTATAGATTTAAATTTTCAAGTCAATGGTGAAACGAGATGACAATACACAAAAGTCCAAAAGATATCCTCACAATACCCTTAGAAACATCATAACCTTTGAAATATGATAAATCAAAACACACAGAAATTAAATCAGATGAAACATGCAGCCAATAACTCTACAATGCTAACCATCCCAACAAGAAACAATTGAGATTCCAAATCAAAATCGAACTAAAATTCAAGCATAAACCATGATAAATTTTTTAAAAATAACCAAATCCCAAAACAAGACCACCACAAAAAAGACAATAATACATACCTATACAAGAAAAATTATTGAAAAAAATCACCCAATATTTGAGCGATAATCAACTAAAAAATTAGTCTGAGGAATATTAAATATTATAATTGCTAATGCAAATAAAATAAAAGTTCATTTAAACGTCCTTTAGGTTGATTCACTCTATTAATCACTCCATTTAACTCATACCTAAAGGCATGAACTTATTTTTATTAAAAACTAATTTTAAAAAAACTTTTTTTCAAAGATTGATTTAGTGTTTTTAATCAAAAAAGTATTACTTCAATAAGCTTAAATTTTCATATGCTCTTATGCATGAAATCGAAAAATTGATTGATTAAAACTCAAAGTATAAAATTAATTTTACATCATATACTGAATAATATATCAAAAACAAAATTGATTTGAAAATGTAATTCAGAATTAAAACATACCGAGTACCTTTTAGCAAATACCTAAAATCTTAGGGCATGGAAAAATAGCCATGACAAAACTATCAAAATAATTTATTTATTGATCAATTAAACTAATTGAAACTAAAAAAATATTAAAATAAATGAGCATAATTTTAAAATAAATAAATCAGTGATTGAAAACCATATTGTAATGTCTTGATAGATAGATGAAATCATATCTTTTTTGAAATTACATCAAAAATGCTTTTTGCAATCTCCCTTTTTGAAGCCAGAGGCACAGTCAAAACTTCATCGTCAACAATCAGGACCTCATTTTCATCAGAACCGAACTGACAATTATCCTTTGAAATATCATTGGCTATAACCAGATCAGTTCCTGCATCAGCAATTTGCCTTCTAGCGCATTCGATAATCTCATCTCTTGAAATATTGAACTCAGCCTTAAAGCCCACTAAAAAAATATTTGGATTAATTTTCTTAATTTGACGAATGATTTTTGTTGTCGGCTTTAAATTCAAAAAAAGAGAACTTGAAGAATCTATTTTCTTATTTGATTTTTGTCTAAATTCAAAATCCGAAACTGCGGCTGCAGATATGAAAATATCACAATCCGGAACTATACTTAAAATGGCATCATTCATTTCACTGCCTGTCTCAACGCGAACAACATCAAAAACAGAAGGAATTTCAACGCTGACATTGGCAACGACCAACGTCAAATCGGCACCCCTTATGTAGGCTTCACGAGCAAGCGCCAATCCCATTTTACCAGAAGACTTATTTGTGATACCTCTTACAGAATCAATGGGCTCATAAGTACCTCCAAGACTAATTAAAATCTTTTTACCCTTAATCATATCAATCTTTATGTAAATTAATGGTTCTTAGAGACTCAAGGACAATATCCTCTTTTGAAGGGAATTTAGCTTTTCCTTCATCCATCCTAGGTTTTATGAAAGATGCTGAACCTTCTTCCTTTATCTTTTCAATATTCCCTTTGATGGCGCGATACATTGAGTCATGCATTGACGGAACAAAGATAATTGGAGTATCGTGACCCTGTGCGGTAATAAGCAATGTTGAAATTGGATTGTCCGCAATCTTATAAGCGAATTTGGAAATGGTGTTAGCAGTAGCTGGAGCGACAAGTATCAAATCTTCCTGAGAATATTTGACATGCTCGATTTTGCCTGTCAACTTGGTTACGACTTCCTGACCTGTGGCAAATTCCATCGCATTCGGATGGATGATTTCACATGCGGAATCGCTCATGAAACATTTTACTTCCACACCGTTTCTTCTAATCTCACGGGCCAATTTGATGGATTCGGTAGCAGCAATGCTGCCGGTAACACAAAGAACAATCATCCAAACACCTTAAGTAATCTGAATATCTGACAAGATATAATCAAATACATATAAATTTTGTTCAAACTTATCAATTGGGGCACTATACAACAAAACATAGGCCTGACCGCCTTTTTCAAACCAGACCGCCTTGTGTTCACGTTCCACACCATGATCATTTGAAGTGTAGATGTATTCCAATGCCTCCCTATCACCAATTACAGATTCCCCTGAGGAAACTAACTTAAAAGATGCGTCATATTGCATTGGCTTGTAAGTGGAATTTACAAATGTGTAGAAATCTCCTTCAATCGGTTTTTTCTCAAAATTGATATTAACCTGACCTACACCTGCTGAGTCAATTGAATCCAGCTTTGAAATAGACATTATGGAATAATTTGAGGTGGCCTGTGAATATCCCCAGTCTGAAGGGTAATTGATGACCAATCCCCCTTTTGACAATGTTACAACTTTAGTTTCATCATCAGTATTATTTTCTGCACTGACACTTGAAACCAAGAATATAATAAGAATAATCGCTATAATACTTCCCTTTATAATTTTGCCTTTCATGAAATCACCTTATTACACTATTCATTTGAATTACTGCTGCCGGAATCACTGCTCGAATCACTGCTTTCAGACGAACTGGAACTTTGGGAACCACTACTGTCTGAAGAACTTGAGGAATCACTTGAGGAACTGGATTGAGAACTGTCTGATGTATCAGTTGTAGTTGTGGTTGTAGTAGTCGTAGTGGTCTCAGTCGTAGTCTCAACCTGATTCTTATCATCATTATCATCATTTGTAGTGTCAGTATGAGTGTAGTTATCATTTGAAGTATAATTATAATGATTATTTGTAGTATTTACAACACTAACAACTTCAGGGAATGCAGTATCTTCAACAGTTGCAACAACGCCTGTGCTTGCCATGGTTTCTGAATCCAAATTGAAAATACCATAAGCCACACCTGCAGTGAATGCAATTACAAGTATTAGTAAGGTTATTGCGGTAAAAGCACCGCCGCTCATTGATGATTTATTCTTTTTGTTATATTTAGCATCATCCTTTTTTGGATTTATAATATATTTTTGAACCAAATCTTGTTCCTGCTTTTTCTTTTGATTGGTAGGTTTTTTACTTCTCTTTTTAGTTTTAGTGGTTGATTTGCCCTGCATAGACCTAATACGTTTAGTCGCTTCCATTGCATCAATAGAATTTAATTTATCTTCATATTTAGAACGGAAATATTTGTATTTTTCTGCAGAAATCTTGCCAGACTTGTAGTCTGCCTCCAAACTATTCATAACCTGAAGAAGTTTATCTCTATCTTCTGACATTCCTACCCTCCCTGAAATTATTATACTTTAAATTATATTCAAACAATAATTTAAATGTTACCTAAAATTCCGGATAGGAACCCAAAACTTTTAAAAAATAAGTATTTTCATCAATCTCATCAATGATATCTTCAATTATTTTATCGTCCTTATGGCCATTGAAGTCAATGAAAAACAGATATCTGCCCAAACCCTTTTTAGATGGTCTGGATTCAATTTTGGTCAAGTTTATACTATTTTTTTGGAAAATCCCTAAAATGTTATACAGTTCACCCGGACGGTCCTCATATATGGAAAAAATGATTGAGGTCTTGTCCTTACCTGTGGACTCATGATCCTTGTTTGAAACAACAATGAATCTTGTCTCGTTATTGTCCATGTCCTGAATGTTTGGTTGGAGAATTTCCAAATCATATAACTCCGCAGCTTTTGAGTTACCTATAGCCGCTTTGGATTTGTCGCCAATGATATTTTTGGCTGCATTTGCAGTGCTTATGGCATAATGTGGCTGAATCCTATTCTCACTTATGAAATTCTGACATTGTGCAATAGCCTGCTGATGAGAATAAACGTCCTCAATGTCGTCCATTGTACAACCCGGATTGACAATCAGATTCTGATTGATCGGAATGATTATTTCATTATATATTTTCAAATCGAACTTATGAGCCAAAGAATCCAAGGTTATTCCTACAGGACCTTCAATTGAGTTTTCGATTGGAACTACACCATATTCTGTTTCGCCATTTGCAACGCTTTCCAATACTGCCGGAATTGTACAGTATGGAATCAGCTCATCTCCAATCATATTGGCGGCTTCATGAGTGAATGTTCCTTTTGGTCCTAAAAATGAAATTAATGTAATATTAATCACCCAAAAAAAAATAAAAAAGTTGATATTTAAGATTCTAATTTTTCAATTAGCCTTAAAATATCAGTTTGTGTTATGATACCAACGACATCATTGCCCTCAACAACAGGCAAGCCGTTATATCCGGTTTCCATCATTATTTTAGCCACTTCAGAGATAGTTGCATCTTTTGAAGTGACAGTCGGATTTGAAGACATTATATATTCCACCAAAACCTCCTTGATTTGAGATTTTTGGTATTTTTCAGGCACTTTTTTTCTAAAGTCGATGAATGCCCTCATCAAATCTTTAGAAGTCAACATGCCCACCAATTCTCCATCTTCAACAACCGGTAATCTGCCTACATGATCCTCTATCATGAGCCTTCTTGCATGGACAAGTCTTTCAGTTGGTGAGACTACTGTCAAATCCTTGGTCATTATCTCCTTAACAGTAATCTTATCAAATGCAATTCCCACAGCAAGAGTAACAAAATCGGCCTTGGATACGATTCCAACCATCTTTCCATCATCATCGATGACAGGAACGGAACCTATTCCATTATCCAACATTAGTTTTGCTACTTCATCTAATTGCATAGTTTCAGGAACTGTAAATACGTCTTTAACCATTACAGATGAAATATGAAGTCTTGATGCAGGCATACTTTCATATTTTGAAGAACCAAGCTTGGCGGCAATATCCCTTTCGGAAATAATCCCGACCAATTCCTTATTGTTGGTTACAGGCAAACGTGAAACGTTATGTTTGCGCAATAATTTCAAAGCATCAGAAAGATTTTGATCTTTGTCTATGGTAATTATATCCTCAGACATCAAATTCTTAATTTGCATATTATCATCTCCTAAAATGTTTTAATATCTTTTAACTGCGTTCAATATGTCTCTTTCAGTAATAATTCCTATTACTTTATCATTTTTGATAACTGGGACTCCACCGATATTCTTTTCGGAAAAGAGTTCACATAAATCTCCAATAGTCATGGTAGGTTCGACAGTAATTGGGTCTTCAACCATTATGTCTGAAATTTTTGTTTGTTCCAATACGTCACTTGCCAAATTGGAATTCAAATGGTCAAACAATTCTTTTGCATTGATGTATCTTATAACATCAGTTGAAGTCAAGATACCTAATAACTTTTTAGCCGCTTTGGATATGTCGGCTTCACCACCGACGATTGGTATTCTCCTCAAACCATTTCTAACCATGATTTTACATGCATCCCCTAATGAGGTTCCAGGAGTTGTATTGAATACTTTGGTAGTCATGTAATCTTGTACAATGTCTTTACCTGCAACGCCTGCCAAAGATAGGGCAATGTCCCTTTCAGTTACAATACCTGCAAGTTTTCCATCACCGTCAATGATTGGTATTGCACCTAACTGGTTGGATAACATTACTTCAATAGTTTCACCAATGGAAGCCTTATTTGAAACTGAAATCAAATCACGTGTCATGATTTCTTTTACAGGTTCGTTGATAGCTGCAAGGAAATTATCTTGGTATTTTTTCTCTATGATATTGAATTTTTTTCCTCCACCAAAGAAATCCAATATATCCATTACAGTTACGATACCTAATAATTTGCCAGAACCAGGATCTGTGATTGGTAATCTTCTAAATTCATGTTCCATCATTACTTTTGCAGTGTCCTTGATACTTTTTGAAGGA
>CADBHR010000108.1 GCA_902794475.1 uncultured Methanobrevibacter sp.
ATCAACTCGGTTCCGTGCCATGTCGACAGCAAGACATTCAGCAAATATTTCCAGCATGTTGCAATCACCGTGACCTCTCCCGACAGCGGCAAATTGCCTGATTACATGAAATCATATTACGGCGGAGGCCATGACTCCCAGCTTAAGGGAATGGACGGATATGTTTCACTTGACGGACATGACTACGTATACAGCTATGTTCATGACGGGGACTGGATTGTAATCAAAACCGATGATCTGTACGGCATTGAAAACGTTATTGCATGATATTTGATTGCTAATTTTTCCTATTTTTTGATTTTCATTAATTCGTAAAAAATTATAAACTATCTAAAAATCCTCCCCAAATAGTTTTTTCGATGTTTTTAGTGAATTCTTCGTAGATTTTTTCATCAGCTATGAAAACATCTTCGAATCTCATATCGTTAAAATCACATTCTGAAACATTTAAATTGGTTTTTCCAACATAATATATCGCTTTTTCGTTATCCCCATTAAATATGCAATTATCAAATTGCATTTCCCCGTCACAATCATCTTTTTTATTTCCAACATAATTCTGGTATAAAACTGAATTGTAATATGAAGGATATGCTCCACGATCAAAGAACGCCTCAGCGCCACCCAAATTATTATAATTAAATTCGCAATCAACGAAATCTGCAGTAGCATTAATGGAATATATGATGTTACCAATCTCATTTGAACGATTATATTCCATTTTTGAATTAATAATCTCTGCATGACCCTTATCACAATATAGAGCTCCTCCAGAGACTTTTGAAGAATTATTGATGAATTCGCAATTGATGATTTTCACATTTCCGCGATTTCCTATTCCTCCACCGTATTCAGCAACATTGTCCATGAATTTACAGTTTTCGATTGTTAAATTGCTTAAAAAATTAGTTTTTATGGCACCGCCGATTGTATTGAACTTATTTTCATAGCTTTTGAATGAAAATCCATTTTTAAATATTATGTTTTTAAGTTTGACATTATCTGCCGATACAATGAAAATTCTTGACAAGTCTCCACCGTCTATTGTTTTATTGTTTCCATCAATGACCAGCCCATCAATATCCAATTCAATGCCTCCCTCATAAAATTCGCTTTCATAATCTTCAATAGATATGTCATTTGTTAATCTGATTGTTTTTGAATTGCAATTGTGTATCAGTTCATCAAGATACCCAAAATCAAATTTGTGACTTTTTTGAACACCTTCCGTTTGAATATCTCCCGGACCTTCAATTTTAAGATTTGGCGGAGAGTTCTTTATAAACATGCTTCCTTTATTGCAAATACTCTTAGAATCATCAATTTTAAGATTATCCGCCCTCAGCATGGAATTATTGATTATATTACAATCATTTCCATAGGAATTATTCTCAAGAATTGTGTTATAGATATAGGCAAATTTATGATTTTCAATTAATGCAATGCCAGATTCATTATTTGAGAATTTAATGTTATAACCTTCAAAACTAGCATTCAACGTATACCCATTAACTATAATCCATGAAGAGTCATTATTTTCAAAAAGGCAATCCTCTACATATAATGAATCTTCATTGGAAATTAAAATATTCACATTTTCATTGTTGATGCACCTGCTATTATAAAGTTTGACGATTCCTTTATAACATGTTATAACACTATCCCTTGGCCGGAAATTATCTTTTATACAGCAATTATTAATTTCCATCTCTCCGGCATTATTTATCAGGATGGCATCACCGGCCCTATTCATGAAATTCCTGGCGTCGGTGAAAATGCTGTCTTTGATTTGAAGTATGTTCTCGTTAAATATTTCCCCGTTTAAAAAGGAATTGCCTTTAAATTCACAGCCGGCAATTTCGATTTTGGATAAATTTTTATAATATTCCATGAAATGATTTTTAGACTGTTTGTCAGTGTATGATCCTATTGCACCTGCAGAATATGCTTCATTTTCAATAAATTTAGAATTATTAATCTTAATTTCATTTTTTAAACCTTTAAACTGTGAAATAACTAGTGCCCCACCAGTTTTAGACTTGTTTTTCTTAAATACACAATCATGAATCTCCATTTGAGACAAACACATGATTGCTCCTCCAGAATTTTTTGCAACATTGCCTTCAAAATTGGATTTGTCAATGATTGCGCTACCCAGATTGACCAGTGCCGCTCCGTCAATGTCAACATTATTATCCTTGAAATTTACATTGGATATCCTCAATACACTGCCATATCCATTAACTATTGCACCCCCAATTGCATTAAAAGCATTTTTAAGAGAAATGTTTTTGATGGTGACATTTTTAGCATCTATCTTGAAAATTCTAACGCTGCTTTTAGCATCTATTGTGTGACCGCCCCCATCAATGATTAAATCATCAACATCTATCAGTATCCCTTTTTTGAACTCAGAGATTTCATTTGTATTTAAAATTATATCAGATTCAAGAATTATTTCTTTTTTGCCGGCACGTATCAAATCATCCAGATATCTGAAATTAAACTCCTCTTTATCCAGGGTTTCCAATTTGGTGATGTCAAAATATTTAAAAGTCATGCCGACAGCTCTGAAATTACATTCATCAAATGTCAAGCGAGTATAGTCATTGGAAGCCAATTCATAATTCTGATGCCTGCCAAAGTCACATTTCACAAGCTTTAAGACATTGGCGTTTATTACTGATTTTCCTTCAAAATCATCGGCATTGTCCTTAAATGCTGAACGGTGAATGCATGATTCGCCAAGATTCAATATTGCTCCGGCCTCAAAGGAATGGTTATTTCTAAAAAAGCTGTTGAAAATGATTAGATTGCGATGATTAAATATTGCTCCACCATTTTTTGAATCATTTTTATTAAAATCGCTGTCCTCAATTCTCATAGAACCAAAATTAAGGATAGCCCCACCTTCGAAATCTTTTGAGGAATTTTCAACAAAATTAGATTTGAAAATGAAAGTTTCACTGTCCTCAACATTGATTGCCCCTCCGCCATTTTGAGAAACGTTTCTGTAAAAATAAGACTTTTCAATGTTTAATCCTGAATCCCCGAATATTGCACCGCCCCTTTCAGCGCTGTTGTGTTCAAATCGGCAATCTTTAATTTCAACCATTAATCTAGATGCAATTGCACCGCCTTCATTTGAAGAGTTATTGAAAAATCGAGAGTCCGAAACGGTTAACTGTGCCATGGATTCGATTGCACCGCCAGAGTATTGTGAAACATTATTTTCAAACTCAACGTTTATCAACTCGACTTTAGCGTCAATGATATCCATTGCACCTCCTGAAAATTGAGAATAAGCATTGACCAGAGAAATATTCCTGATAGTGATATCCCCATGGCCTATGGAAAATATGGATGTTTTGCCTCTGGCATCAATTTTATGGCCATTTCCATCAATGATTAGATTATCAGCATTTATGGATATGCCTCCGGGATATTTGGACTCCTCTCCATCACCTAAAACTATATCAAAATCCAGGATTACCTCCCCGGCACCGCTATGGATCAACTCATCGAGATATGTGAAACTTTTCATAAAGCACCTCAATCAGTATTAACTATATAATTCTTAGTAATTAATCATTGACAAAATAGGAATAAAGTTCGTCCTTGACTTCAGTTTCAATTTCAAAGGTGAAGTTGACAATAGGCTGCTCTTTATCGTTGATTGTCCTGAAAAGCTGTTTATGGCCAATCGGCGTCAGTTTGCCGATGTAGTAAAACTCGATTCCCTCGTCATTGTTTTTCTGAATGAACAATTCTATATCAAGGTCAGTGTAGTTGATTATCGGCTCAAGCTCCGAGGATGTTACTCTTCTGTTGTTTCTGCTCATCCATGAAAAGCTTTGCCTTGTAATGAACCGGTCATTGTAGTTAATTGTCTCTGAGATGTCTTCGGATTTGTTGTAGGTTACAAAAATCGGACAGGTATTGTATTTTACCTTGTATCCTCCGATGTTCTGCCCGTTCATATAGTAATCCCAGTTGAGGACTCTCAGGACATCTTCACGTGAATACTTTTCATACAGTCTGAATTTATCATCGCTTTTATAGAAGTTTTCATATTTGAAGAATGCGTATTTCAATGCGTCCTCAAAGTGATTGAAAAACACCGGATTGGCCAGCGAATCATTAAGGCTTTTTGACATTTCAAATTTGTAGTCCCTGTTGTTTTTCAAATCACCATATATTTCTGAATCAAAATCAAAGAAGAGGTTTTCGGGATGTTCAACAAGCTTTTCGATTGTGTTTGCCTGATATCCCTCTCCATTTTCCTTTTTATAGAAGTTAAGGCTCAGAAAGTTTATTGCACCTCTGATTGATTCGAACTGGTTGTCCAGATTGAAATTGTCCTTGAGACATTCCTCGATTTGTCTTACGGTAAAGTACCTGTTGCATTTCAGGCACGCAAGGATTATCAGCTCATGTGGCCGGATTCCCTTTATGAGTTTCTTGCTCATGAATTTCAGCGCATCGCCGTTTCCAATCTCAGATGAATAGTCATCCTCGATTTCGGTGAGAAAATCATGGTATGTCGGGAAATCCTTGTGTGAGAGGATCAGTTCCGGATTGAATTCTGCGTTAATTGCGAAGTCATATAATGAAGGTATGCGACCCAACTTGTATTTTAATTGAGCATACTTTTCCTTAAACAATGCCTTTCTTGAAAATGAGGTATTGTTGATTGAATCATATATACGCCTTCGGGAAATTTCATCAAAGTTGATGGAAGATGCGCCGGGAATGATCTTGTTTCCCTCCATCAGGTACTTCCTGATTTTATCCTTGTCATAGGACCTGTCCCCTGAAAGGGCAATCGGAATCATGAAATTGTTCCTATAATTGCCGATGAAGTCAAGTATGACAACATATTCCTTGTTTTGATATTTCCTGAGGCCCCTTCCCAACTGCTGAATGAAAATGATTGGAGACTCCGTTGGCCTTACAAGCAATACCTGATTGATTTCTGGAATGTCCACACCCTCATTGAAGATATCCACAGTGAAAATGAATTCCAGTTTGTCGGGGTTTTCGTCATTGGTGAGCCTGTCAATGGCATCAAGTCTTTTTTCCTGTGAGTCATCGCCGCTGAGAAACACTGAGGCATATCCCCTTTTGTTGAATTCCTCTGCAAGCAATTCCGCTTCCTTCTTTCTTGAGCAGAACACCAGCGCCTTTCTCCTGTCACCGGAATATCCGTAAAACTCTGACTTTTCAATGAGATAACTTACGCGCTCATCTGATGCGAGGAGATTGAAATCGGTGAAATCATCATCAATGCTTTTGTCTGCAAATTCAACGTCGGTTATGCCGAAATAATGAAACGGACACAATAGGTCCTCTTCCAGGGCTTCCTGAAGACGGATTTCATGGGCGATGTTGTTGTCAAATAAATCATAAATGTTAAAACCGTCGGTCCTTTCTGGAGATGCAGTCATTCCAAGCAGGAATTTCGGTTTGAAGTAATTGACCACATTGATATAGGATAATGCCCCCGCCTTGTGGCCCTCATCTATTATGATGTAGTCAAAGTAATCCCTGGGATATCGGGTGTAGACCTCCTCCTTGGACATGGTCTGAATGGTTGAAAACAAGTAAGGCTTGTCGAGAAATCTCTCAGGCTTGAAGTCCTTTACTGCAAAGGCTGAAGCATAGGTCTTTCCGGTACCGGTAGCGGATACAAGGATTGCGCGGTCTTCACCATGGCTTATGAGATTTCTGACGTTTTCAAGAAACTGCTCCTGCATATAGTTTGGAGTGAGAACGACATTGTTCTTCTTGAGCCTTTCTGTTGTCTTTCTCAAATCAGTGAATGCCTTTGAAGCATCATAGATTTTTTCATAAACGGGCAAAGCGTCATTCAAATCATCCGCCTCATCCCACAGCATGCCAAATTCCCGCCTGATATCCGAAAGCATCTCGCCTTCGCCGAGGGATGTGAACTCGACATTCCACTCCTTGTTGACGCTTAAGGCGTTCATCGTCATGTTTGAACTGCCGACGATTCCCCGGTAGACGTTGCCTTTTTTGAAAATATAACCCTTGGTGTGGAATCCTTCATGCTCCTGTGAATAGAGCTTGACTTCGATATTGCTGAAGCTGTCCAGTTTTCTCAGGGCTTGCGGTTCGGTGAAGGTGAGATAGTCTGTGGTCAGGATTTTGCCCCTGATGTTGTTTCTTTCCAGAAAGCGGAATTCCTCAAGAAGCGGCGTGATGCCTCCCATCGTGATGAATGCGGAAGATATGATGAACTCATCACAATTTCTAAGCTCGTCCCTTAGTGAATTGATGACCTTTGAGTCCCTGTTGTTGTATAAGAGTTTAGGAGTGAAATCTGCGCTGGAGCTGTTATGCTGGTTTATGAATGCGGTTTTGGCTCCGTTGAGGATTTCATCGATGTTCATGTAATCTACTCGCTTTCAAGGTGTTTGATTAATTCCTGGAGTTTGTCCACTTGGATTTGGAATTCATCTTCCCGTGGTGTGCCTTTGACCTTTTCCAATTTATTTTGGAGTTCCTCA
Organism: uncultured Methanobrevibacter sp.; assembly: GCA_902794475.1. Taxonomy (GTDB): domain Archaea; phylum Methanobacteriota; class Methanobacteria; order Methanobacteriales; family Methanobacteriaceae; genus Methanocatella. The sequence goes on from CADBHR010000108.1 coordinate 6,531, forward strand.
AGCTTTGCTTTTGCCATTTCCAGTCTTTTGTCTGCCATTTCAATCCTCCATGGTTTTTTTCAGGTAATCGATAATTGTGAGGTCTGCCGGAATCCAGTTTACATCGTTTAGTTGCTGTTTTGTCAGCCATCTGGCGTCGTTGTGTTCCAGAAGTTTTGGGGTTCCTTCCGTTATGATGGCTTCAAAGCAGGACATCTTAAGATAAAAAGTAGGATACTGGTATTCCAGGTCTAAAGCGAATTTTATCGGCCTTATTGTGCAGTCCAACTCTTCCCTGATTTCCCTGATTAGCGCCTGTTCTTTTGTTTCATCAGCTTCGATTTTGCCGCCTGGAAATTCCCACATGTTGACGAACTCTCCATAGCCCCTCTTGGTTGCCAGAATCTGATTATCCTTTTTGATAATGGCTGCCACCACATTTAAAGTTTTCATGATTTAATATTTGGCAGCTTACGTTATAAATTTTATTTTAATAATGTCTAAAATTAAAGAAGAATATTACTTAAAAAAAATTGTTTAAATCCAAAAATCCATCTATTTAAAGCTTTATTTTTAAAAATAAATCCAATTAGCTATCAGACTTACAATTGACACTTCCTAAATTATATATATTATAATATTCATAATATAATAACAAGTTAACATTACAAATATTTTGGAGGATTTGACAATGAATAAATCAGCAAAAATGACCCTAATTGTGCTATCAGTATTTGTTGTGGGAATTTCAATGGCAGCAATATCTGCAGAACCCGTATCCGCAATGAAATTCAAGGACAACGGATACACCTGGGAAATCAAGGACTTTGACTGGAAAAAAATGGTGAAAACCGCCAATGACGAGTACAGACATGCCGAAGACCAGGGAAGGGCAATACCTATCGGCTACTCATACAAGAAAAACGTGACCGTAACCAAGGGCGGAACCGAATATGATGGAATAGCCTTTGCAGTCAAAAACCATGACAGTGTCCGCTGCGAAGTGAGGGGAGTTACAACAGAATACTTGAGGGACTTCCAGACAGTGGATGCTAAGTGAAGAAAATCATATATCCAACCATTTAATGGATAATTTAAAAATCAAGGTGAATTATGGAAACTAAAACAATAATTATAATTGGAATCCTTCTTGTGGTCATATGCGCCTTGTGTGCAGCAATATTTGGAGCATTAACCAGCAATGTAAATTATGAAAGAATTGAGATAACACCAAACGGAACAAGTATTGAAGTTCCAATCAACGATGCGAATTATGAAGGAGAAATCAATAATACCGGAGCCAAAATGTGGACTTTCAAGCAAGGGGCTCTGATGACATTCAACAGTGAAGAAGCGATAGACGCCAGAGGAATAACTGGATTGGGCGGAGCAGTAGGATTTAAAGATATAAAGGATATCGTATTGACTCATTTTGAAAAACAGGAAAATATTGACGGATTTACAGTCTATACACTAAACGGAGAACAGTTAGGCATAAACGGCAGAGGCACCCTGTATTGCATCATGACCGGCAACGACGAGACCCAAGACAATATCATAATAGCTGCAGACAATAAGGATATTGCATTGCATATGGCAAAATCCATACAATACAAAGCCGGAAACACTACTGTAAATGCCAATATGACAAATAGCGAAGAGGTCAGTGCAGATACCAGCACCGCATCTTCCACTCCAACAAGTAATGAGAATAAAAATCCTGACAATTCAGCAAAACCAAATACCGCAACCGGTGATGATGGATATGTCAATATGCGCGGTGAAGATAATGCTTTTGACTATTCAACTCATGATAGTTCAAATGTTGAAACCACAACTGATGATTCAAGCTCTTCTAGTAGCAGCGATTCCGGAAGCAGCAGTGAATCCAGCGACAGCAGTTCAAAAGTTGAAACCACAACTGGATAATATTAATAAGGATTTTTTTATATTTTAGGATATAATTAAATCCTAAACTATTTTTTTGATAATTCTTCGCCGTTCTTTAATAACTATTAAATTCATAGTTAATCAAACCTTGATAAAACAACAATGTTTTAAGAACTTCCTTAATGAAAACACCCAGGTTATTTTCATCCATATCATCATTTCCAGGAGTTAATGAAAAAGCCCCAACAGATGGAATGACAGTATCTGATTCAAAAAATTGTTTAGTTTTATTTCCAGGATATAAAACATAAGAACCTTCAGTCATCAAGATTGAATCTTTGTAAGTATGCATTTTATAAATATCTCCATCTTTAAAGACCGCTTCTTTTTCTTCCAAACTATCCCGCTTATCAATTTCCTCATTTAACTGGGCATCAGATACAATCTTATCATAGAAATCAACAATTTCAAGTTCTGAGCGATATTTGGCATCAAAATGAATATAGCTTGTAATTCCATTAATTGTTACCAATAATGTATAATCCGGCTTAAATGCAAGAGAATAAGAGCGATATTTAGACCCGTCTGAAAATCTTAAATTATAAAATAGCTCGATTTCAATTTCATAGCCATACAAGATTAGCACAAACCTTTTGCGAGAATTGACTCCTTTTTTAATGCTAATAGACCAATTGTCATTGTTAATCCTAAAAACATCTTCAAAGCTGATTTTTCGAACACTCAAATCATTTAAAACTTTCAATAGCTTGAAATAACACCAATATTCATATAATTCTGACAATTTCTTCTCAAATCCCTTAAATTGATTGTTTATTTCATTCCAACTTAACCTAAATGAAAATTCAAGCATTAAAAAGTACTGAAAAATCTCCCTGTAACCTTCCTTTTTATGCAAAATCTGTGAGTTGAACGGAACATATTCCATTGCGGAAATATGATTGAAAAACTTACTTGACAAATAATATCCGATTTCATCCTTAAAGTACAGCAGTTTATCCTGAATATAACCCTCTTTAGAACTTTCATATAATTTTTCAACCAAATCACGAATCAATTCCAAAAAGTATTTGAAAAATCTGTTTTCCGGAATGTCTATGACATCTTCATGTTTTGTTTGCTCTATTTCATAAGGCAGATACCCATTTAATTTTTCTGCAATTTCCAAAGTGGAATCGACTTTGACCAGTTTGTTTGGCTTTGATATGATGTTTTTTAAAGTGTGTTGATTAACATTTGAAGCGAATGAAATAGGTACTGTTTCCGTTCGGTTTTTTAGTTGTGAATGCAGGTTCTTAGACAAATATTCAAATATTGAAGGCAGATTCTCTTGCCTAAATAAGTACTCCAAAAACATGAAATCTTCATAATACGTTTCCTTTTGGTTGTAATCAAGCTCAAATTCCTGATATAGTGGAGAATTGACTTCAAATATCAAACTCAAGGAATGCTGCGACAAGTCAGCAATCATAGCCGAGTATTGTGAAAAATAATCGATTTTTTTAGACCTGACTTCAATTGGAATCTTAATGGAATTCATACCCTCTTTTCTAACATCCAAAAAGGATTTGCCTACATAACTTCTGAAATTTAGAGTTCCTGCAATCTTATAGGTATTTTTATCACCTAACTCAAATCTGAACGGCTTAAAATGATTGTCATTGATTTTTGTTAACGAGTATAAAACATCATAATTAGAATTAGTGTCTTTTGATTCAAATAATATCTGATACTCTGTTTCTTCCAAAAACAATAAATTAGCAAAATTGGCACCAATATCCGGACAGTATTGAATTGGAGTCAAATTATCAGGTTCATCGACAGTCGGAATATTATTTAATATAATATCATGCGAAATTTTATTGTCAGACTTATCCTCAGATCGGTAGTCTAGAGAACTGACTGTTAATGTCCCCATTTCATTTGAATCTTCATCAGTTAAATGAATAATTACTTTTTGCTCAATCATTTAAATCTTAATTAATAAATGAAACATATCTTTGGTCAGACAATACTTTAGACATATTTTGAAGCTTGACTGCTGAAGTGTAATATCTTGAATTCTCCTTGGTAACATTGAAGTTTTTAGGATTTTCATTGTTGTTTCTATCTTCTAAACAAATGTTAAAAAGATTAGTTAAAACATTACCAATAGCTTTTTCAGACCCATGTAATTTTGGAAGAACCTTTTGCTTGATTTGGGCGTCAAAATATCTCTCCCAGTTTTCCCATTCACTTGGAGAGTTTTCATATCTCCATGCGACTACCATGAACCTTAGAATTTCATTGATTACTCTAAAACCAAAGTCAAATCCGGATCCTTTAAG
>CADBHR010000109.1 GCA_902794475.1 uncultured Methanobrevibacter sp.
TATAAAAGTTATTAGGTAAATATATATTAATGATTAAATTACTTGTGTGTGATTAAATGAAAAGTGATAATGTAAAAGAAGGAATTCAAAGAGCTCCGCACAGGTCTCTTTTAAGGGCCTGCGGACTTGAAGATGAGGATTTTAAAAAGCCGTTCATTGGAATAGCCAACAGTTTCACCGATATAGTACCTGGCCACATCCACCTTAAGGAACTTGTCGAGTTTGTAAAGGAGGGAATCATTGCTGCCGGCGGTGTTCCGTTTGAATTTGATACGATGGCGGTATGTGACGGAATCAGTATGAACCACGAAGGTATGAAGTATTCCCTGCCTTCCCGTGAAATCATTGCGGCCACTGTAGAGTCCATGACCAAGGGACATGCATTTGACGGGCTTGTATTGATTCCAAGCTGTGACAAGGTAGTTCCCGGAATGATTATGGGTGCGGCACGTGTAAACGTACCGTCAATTGTCGTTACAGGCGGACCGATGGCATCAGGAGAATATGACGGCAAGCCTGCCGATTTGATTACAGTATTTGAGGCAGTCGGTGCCTATTCCGCAGGCAAAATGACCGAAGAGGAAGTTCTTGAACTTGAAAAATGCGCATGTCCTGGAGCCGGAAGCTGTTCAGGACTCTTTACCGCAAATACAATGGCATGCATTACCGAAACATTCGGATTGTCCCTTCCAACCTGCGCCACAACCCATGCAAGAACAGAAGAGAACAACCAGATTGCATATGAATCAGGTAAACAGATCATAAAGCTTGTTGAAGAGGATATCAAGCCATCAGACATTTTGACTCAGGAAGCCTTCAACAATGCAATTGCTGTCGACATGGCACTCGGAGGATCATCCAACACCGCACTTCACATACCTGCAATCGCAAGTGAGGTTGAAGGCATGGACGTTGATTTGGAGCTCTTCGATGAGATATCAAGAAACGTTCCCCACATTACACTGATTTCCCCGGCAGGTGAGGATTCAATGATGGACCTTCACATGGCCGGCGGTATCCAGGCGGTACTTAAGACATTGGGAGACAAGATTGACACCAGCCAATTGACAGTAACAGGAAAAACAATCGCTGAAAATCTGGAAAATGTGGAAAACAAAAACACTGATGTCATACATACAATGGACAATCCTGTACATGAGGATGGCGGTATTGCAATCCTCAAAGGTAACCTTGCTCCTAACGGCAGTGTCGTCAAGAAAGGTGCGGTGGCAGATCACCTGATGCATCTTAAGGGACCTGCAAAGGTTTACGATTCCGAGGAAGATGTAACCAAGGCCATATTTGACCATGAAATTGAAGAGGGTGACATTGTAGTTATTAGATATGAAGGACCTAAAGGAGGACCTGGAATGCGTGAGATGCTGAACCCTACTTCCGCCCTTGCGGGAATGAACATCAAGGATGTTGGATTGATAACTGACGGCAGATTCTCTGGAGGAACCCGTGGACCATGCATAGGACATGTATCACCTGAAGCAAGAGAGGACGGCCCTATTGCAGCAATCCAGAATGGGGACATAATAGAAATCGATATTGAAAACAGGTCCATCAATGTGGAGTTGTCCGATGATGAAATTGAAGCAAGATTAAAAGAGGTCGAACACCCTGAAAGTGATGTTTCAGGTTGGCTGGCAATATATCAAAAATTGGTTCACTCTGCAGATACCGGTGCAATAATGAGGTAGTTTAAGATGGAAATTTTAAGATACTCCGAAATTAATTTGCAGGATACAATCAAAAGGTCAGAACAGGATGTAAACAATGTTTTGGGGACAGTATCTGAGATTTTAGAAAATGTCCGTGTAAAACAGGACCAGGCCATCAGGGAATATACCGAGAAGTTTGATGGAGTTCTAATAGAAAATCTGAAAGTATCGAAAGATGAAATTAAGCAGGCCTATGGGACTCTGGACGATGAATTGCTTAGCGCATTGAAAAATGCCGCAGACAATATCGAAAGGTTTCATAAAAAACAGATTCCAAGCGAATGGGAGATGGAAGTAAATCCAGGTATCGTTGCAGGCCAGATTGTAAGGCCAATCAACTCAGCCGGATGCTACATACCTGGCGGTCGGGCGGCCTATCCTTCATCAATACTCATGACTGTAATACCTGCTAAGATTGCAGGGGTCGAAAAGGTGGTGTGCGTTACTCCGCCTCAAAAGGACGGCAAGATTTTGGATGCAATTCTGGTTGCGGCAGACATTGCAGGTGCTGATGAGATTTATAAGGTCGGTGGCGCACAGGCAATAGCTGCCCTTGCCTATGGTACCGAATCCGTGCCTCGAGTAGAAAAGATTGTAGGTCCGGGTAATATATTCGTTACAGCAGCAAAGAAACTAGTGTATGGTCAAGTTGATATCGAGTTTCCGGCAGGACCCTCTGAAGTGCTCATTTTGGCTGATGAAACTGCAAATCCTGAATTTTTGGCAACTGACATTTTAGCTCAGGCTGAACACGATCCAAATGCATCTTGCTTTTTGGTGACTGACTCAGAGGAGTTAGCACTTAAAACCGATGAATTCGTTAATCAATTGACTGAAATAGCCCCAAGACGTGAAATAATAGAGGAATCATTATCCAAAAGTGGAAAGATCATTATCACAGAAACATTTGAAGAAGCAATTTACGTTACAAACGAATATGCTCCTGAACATTTAATCATATCCACTGGGGATGATGATGAAACATTATCACAAATCAAAAATGCCGGTTCAATATTCCTGGGCCAATATTCACCTGTTGCAGCAGGGGATTACGGATCCGGAACAAACCATGTCCTTCCGACCGGCGGAGGAGCAAAAATGTATTCAGGGCTGTCAACAGAAGCATTCATCAAAAAACCGACAGTTCAAAGACTCACTAAAGAGGGCCTTGAGGAGCTGTCCAAGACTTCAGTTCCTATTGCTGAATATGAAGGATTCTTTGCACATGCAAATTCGTTTAAAACAAGATTAAGGGATGAATAAAACTAATTGGAGCTTAAGTCATTAAGCTTCAAAAATTATTTTTTTAATAATAAAATAAGTATAAATAGCTATAATCAGCTATTTAAAACATTTTTTCGACATCTATACGTTTTGAAACACTTTTTCTAAAGAATTTTGTTGAAATCACACCAACTATCGCTCCGAATATTGTGAAGACTATTGCCTCATATCCGGAAAACATTTGATAGGAGAATGAAAATCCTGCAGACATCTCAACAATCAGATTGCATAAAAGTCCGATTACAAGTCCGGTGATGATACCTAAAAGACCGCCGTTGAGCAAATCCTTAAATGATCCGAAGATTGCAATCACTATAAACAGGCTTATGAAAAATCCGATTGGATACAGGTCAATGTTTTGTCCTACCATTCCAAGGATGAATGAAAAGAGCAATGAAAGGAGCATTGATAAAATAATTGAGATTATTGAGAAAATTATCAATCTTTTCAGTTGGATAGTTGCATTTATTCCAGCAACAGATTGGCTATCGATATTTATAGGTTTTCCACATTCCAAACAATATTCGGCGTCAGCCTCGGTAATCTTTGTATTGCAATGAGGGCATGTTATTTCTTCTTCATCGGTTTCATTTTCATCTTCTTCTGTTTCATCCTGTTTTTCTTCTGTGTTTTCAGGTTCTTCTTCTGTTTCGTCTTGTTTTTCTTCTGTGTTTTCAGCCTCATCGGATGATTCTTCTTTCAATTCTTCCTCATCATTTATTTTTTCACCACATTCCGGACAAAAAATGTCATCTTCCTGCAATTCGTTATTGCATGATGGGCATACTTTAGTTTCGTTTTTTGTTCCGCATTTTGGGCAGAACTTCTTGTTTTCTATCTCCTCTCCGCAATTTTTACATTTCACCATTTTCTGTTGCACCCTGTTGTTATCATTTTATTAATATTATATTATTTATATTATAAAAAACATACTTTTATACACAATTTATATTTTGGTGATATTTGATGAAAATTGACTCGCACGTATTATTTCTAATTATAGTAATAGGAGTTATTTCAGCAGGTATTGTAGGTGCTACAGTAATGAATACTGACACTTCCATGAAACAGGAGGTTTTTGATGGCATCAAGGTTCTTGTACCTGCTGATTCTGAATTTGTTAAAGTAGGCGACGGAGTTTATAAGGATTCAAATCACGGAATAACAATCAACACATTTAAGAATAACAATTCCATGATTGATTTTTTAAAGAACACTAAAAAGTCAAAAATCGTTCCTATTGAAAATCAGCCACCTCAATCCGTTGCTTTTAAGAAAGGTAAAACAATAAATATTCTAGTTACCAATGGTAATGAAGGAATTGCCATCGGTTCTGAAGATGGTAAACTGACATCTGAAATTGCAAACAATGTTGTCTTCAGCAATAACCATAAAAGCCAAAAGCCGGTTGGACTTCCTTTTGCAAAACAGCCTATGGAACCTAAACAGGATTTCAACCTGATAATGCTGCTTGTTGCAAAAGTGGATACCAATATATTCAATGTAAATGCTTTACAGGAGAACACTGCAATAATCGTTGATGATTATAATGTTGAACTGAACGAACCTGCCGATATTAGTGTTGATGACGCATCTAAAGATTCATCCGATGATTCATCTGATTCAGGAGTATTGACTGATACAGAAGAGCTGTCCGACGTTAATAATACTGATGATTTGAATGATGTATTGAATGAGCCAGTCGACACATCTGATGATGACAAATCCAGTGCGGATAATGATGCTCAAACCACTGATGTAAGCTCTGACAGTTCCCAACCTTCCAGTTCAGGAAATGCAGCTGGAGGAGACACCATTTCAAGTCCGGCTTCTTCATCCGGTTCATCATCCAGCAGCTCATCTTCTGGCAGTTCATCCTCTAGTAGCTCATCTTCTGGCAGTTCATCTTCCGGTAGTTCATCTTCCAGCAGTTCCCAACAGCAAAAATTGTCTGAAAGCGATTGTCAACAGATAGTGCAACAGTCATTGATGAACCACCCTGAACTGCAGATTGACAGATGTCAAGCAAGCGGAGACACTTTCGTTTTCTATATTGTGGATGCTCAAAAAAACAATGCACCAGTGGGAACAATTACCGTTGATGCATTAACAGGTAATGTGGAACCTGATAGCGCATTAAACTCAGCGCTTTAATTCCGCTATCTTTTTCTTTTTTTTAATTTTTTTGCATACTTTTATTAAACATTAAATATAATATTAAAATTATAATGAAAATTTTATCATTATTTTTATTTTTACAACCGAGGTGAATAATTTGCAAGGTTTATTAAACGATTGGAGAAGAACAAACTATGCCAATGAATGCAATCCTGAAATAGCAGGAGAAGACATCACAATCATGGGTTGGGTGCACGAAATCCGTGATTTCGGTGGGATCATGTTTGTCATCATTCGTGACGTCACCGGCAGAGTTCAGGTAACAGCTCCAAGCAAAAAAGTAGACGAAAATATAATGGAAGAGTTAAGAGAATTAAGGTTTAGCTCAGGAAGCTCCAAAAGCACCAAACGGTGTTGAAATCATTCCAAAAGAAGTCAAATTATTGAACTTAGCTAATCAGCCTTTACCAATGGATCCAACAGAAAAAGTAAAAGCAGGAATCGATACAAGATTAGATTCAAGATTCTTGGATATCAGGAAAGACAACGTTTCTGCAATTTTCAAGATTAAAGGTCAAATGTTCCATACCATCAGAGATTACTTCTATGATAATGGATTTTATGAAATCAACACTCCTAAATTAGTGGCATCAGCTACTGAAGGAGGAACAGAATTATTCCCAATCACTTACTTTGAAAAAGAGGCATTCCTGGGTCAGTCCCCACAATTATACAAACAGATGATGATGGCTGCCGGAATGGATAAGGTATTTGAAATCGGCCAGATTTTCAGAGCAGAAGAGCACGATACACTCAGACATTTGAACGAAGCCGTTTCCATAGATGCTGAAGCTTCATTTGCAGACGATGAGGACGTAATGAAAATATTGAATGACATGCTCATCAACGTTTTAAAAGATATCAACGAAAACTGCGCTGACGAATTGGAAATATTAGGTCATGAACTTGAAGTTCCTAAAGGAGATTTCCCTGTAGTTACCTATGACGAAGCTGTTGACATCGTAAACTCAAAGGATGTTGCAATGGAATGGGGAGAAGACTTATCCCGTGAAGCTGAAAAGGCTTTAGGAGACACAATGGGAGGATTTTATTTCTTAACAAGATGGCCTTCCGAAATCAAGCCGTTCTACGTAATGCCTGTTGAAGGCGAAGAGCAGTACTCTCATGCATTCGATTTAATGTACAATAATTTAGAGTTATCTTCCGGTGCTACCCGTGTACACCAATATGACTTGCTTGTAAAACAAATCGAAGAAAGAGGACTTAACCCTGCAGGATTCGGAAGCTACTTGAAAGCGTTTGAATACGGTATGCCTCCACATGCAGGATGGGGTGTAGGTGCCGACAGATTGACCATGGTGCTTACCGGATCTGAAAACATCCGTGAATGTGTACTCTTCCCAAGAGACAGACACAGATTAACTCCTTAAGCATGAAAGAATACGATATAGCTATTATTGGCGGAGGTCCTGCAGGAATCATGGCAGCAATTGCCGCAAGCAGGACTTCACGTGTAATTTTGCTTGAAAAGAATCCGTCTTTAGGCCGCAAGCTGCTGATGACAGGCGGAGGAAGATGCAACATTACCAACAACAAGCCAATAAAACAGCTATTAACTTTTTTTAACAATAAAAACTTTTTAAAGCACTCATTTTACTCGTTTACTAATGAGGATTTGTTTTCACTGTTTGATTTTGATTTCATCACTGAAGATGACGACAGGGTCTTTCCCGAAACCGAAAGGGCAGCTGATGTCTTAAAAGGTTTAAGTGATAAGTTGGAAGAGGTAGTTATAAGTTATAACTTTGAAGTTAAAACGATTTCAGAGGACTTTGTTATCAACGACTGCATCAAGGCTGACAGGATTATCATAGCCACAGGTGGTGTGACATATCCTCAGACCGGCTGCAGTCCCGATAACTATTCTTTGACAACACAGCCGATTACTGACATTAAATACGGCCTATCTCCGTTGGTTACTTGTGAAGACTTATCCGGCATTGCAGGCGTGACACTAAATGATGTTGTTATAAGTTATAAGAAAACCAAGGTTCGGGGAAATGTCCTGGTTTCACATGTCGGTTTGACCGGACCTGGGATAATCAACCTGAGCAATGAGATTTCCGAAAGTATAAGTTATAACTTATTAGCTGGAGAACCTGATGTTGATTTGGAAATTGCCGTTGACTTGTGTCCGGACATTTCACGCGAGGAATTGCTTGACAGGTTTACTGATGACTTCCAGGCAAAGGGCAAGACCTATCTGAAGAACTATCTCAAGCGGTTTTTGACCAACAGCTTCATTGAGTATTATTTAAGCAGATGCAGCATTGATGGTGATGTGCAGCTGTCCAGAGTCAATAAGAAATCTAAGAATAAGCTGATTGAAAACTTGAAAAGGTTCACTTTTGAAATAACCGGTTTTAATGGGGATTTGGCCAAGGTGACCATTGGCGGTGTTAATCTTGGCAATGTAAATTCAAAAACTATGGAGTCAACCTTGATTCCGGGACTTTATTTTGCAGGTGAAGTCTTGGATTTGCATGGTCCGACCGGAGGGTATAATTTGAAAATTGCTTTTTCAACTGGGTATTTGGCAGGATTGTCTGCTGCTTTAAAATAGTTATTTAAACATAAATATTTACCTTTGAATACAATTTTTCATTCTAAAAGCAATTTTAAAGTCTATAATACAAAAACTATATATTTTAAGCGGTTTAATTTAATATTTAACAAATTTCTGAGGTGTTAAATTGACCGCACAGGTTTTGATAATAACAAAAGAATGTATAGTATGTTCGTCAGATCAGGCCGCTACAATGTCGGACGGCA
>CADBHR010000110.1 GCA_902794475.1 uncultured Methanobrevibacter sp.
AGCTCCGTTTTTAACAGCTATTGCACCACCATAAGTAGCGTTATTACCTATAAATCTACCGTTGAATGCCACATTCTCAAAGCTTTCGAAGAAATTGACTCCTCCGCCATATAATGCATTATTGTTAATGAAATTGCTGTTGAATGTAATGTTATGTGGAGTTTCCCTATAGTTTACTCCCCCACCGGTTTTGGCGGCAGTGTTGTTAATGAAATCACATGTGAATATGGCATTGCTTGATACATCTTTGAAGGTTATAGCTCCACCATTACCATTTACTTCATCAGCTAGTCCCAAAGCAGAGTTATTGACGAAACTACCTGTGAAATTATTATTATTTGTAGTGTTGTGGAAAAACATTGCACCTCCACATGAAATGGCCACATTAAATGTGAAATTAGAATTGAATCTGTTATTGTTTGCCTTATTGTAAAAGAAGATTCCCGCACCGTAAACAGCACAGTTGCCTCCGAAAATACTTTCAAATTGATTGTTTTCAGCAACAGTACGGAAAAATATTGCTCCACCACTGGCATTTACCAGATTATTATAAAATCTAGCTGAAATCAGGTTATCATGAGATTTAGCTTGGAAACAAATTGCTCCACCGGTTCTATTAGCTTGGTTACCCTCGAAATATCCATTAATCAAGTTATTATCAGTTTCACCATTAAAGCATATTGCACCACCAGCACGATTTGCAGTATTGTTAATGAATGTGGAATCGAATCTGCAATTTGAAACAGGGCTTCCAACATATACAGCACCACCCTGTTGGACCGCAGTGTTATTAATAAAATTACAATCTATTAAAGTCAAATTACCACAAGCGTATATTGCTCCACCATTATTCTCTGAATGTCCATTTAAAAAATTAATATTTTTCAAGGTGACATTGTTTGAGGTTATATTGAATATCCTGGCCTGTCCAGCACCATCAATTGTGTGCCCATCACCATCAATTACAACGTTGTCCTTTGCTATTATGATCCCATCCTTGTAATCAGAATCTCCAGAACCATATGCATAATCCTTTTCTAATGTAAACTTTCCTTCTTCAGGAATCTTACTAATTTCATCATTTAAGTCAGTGAAATTATTAATTTCACCAGTACTTAGACAATCTTCTGATATTACCTGATCGGTTTGATTAGAATCAGCCGCACTGACAGACGCCAAACTGATTAAAACAAATCCAATCAGGATTGCAAAAAATATTTTAGATCTAATAAATACTCCTCCAAATAAAAAATTATTTGTTCAACAAATTAAAAAAAAATTTAACTGATAATATAATATTTACTTTGATAAAATTCGCATAAATAGTTTGCCATACTATGAAAATAGAAATAAAGATAATATATCATAAAATCAATACATTAATATATCAAATATTTGGTGATAACTATGGAATATGAAATAAGAGGAGGTTCATTCCCTATTGTAGTCTGTACATTACAAAAGGGAGAAACCGTAAAAAATGAAACTGGCGCAATGGCATTTATGACATCTGATATGCAAATGGAAACAAACACTGGCGGAGGACTCCTGAAAGGACTTGGAAGAGCCCTGGCAGGAGACACAATATTCTTAAATTTCTTCACTGCACAATCAGACAATCAACAAATAGGATTTGCAGCATGCTCCCCTGGAAAAATCATGCCTATAAAATTAAACGGCTCCACAATCATTGGTCAAAAAAATGCATTTTTAGCTGCAGAAGAAAGTGTTGACGTTGACATACACTTTAAAAAGAAACTTGGAGCAGGATTATTTGGCGGAGAAGGTTTTATACTTCAAAAATTCTCAGGAAACGGAATGGTCTTTTTAGAAATCGATGGGGAAGTAATAGAAAAAGACTTGGCCCCTGGAGAAAAAATACTTCTCGACCCAGGACATATTGCAGCAATGGAACCTACAGTCGATTTCGATATTGAAAGAGTTAAAGGAGCTAAAAACATATTGTTTGGAGAAGGACTATTCTTCTCAAAATTAACCGGACCTGGAAAAGTGTGGATACAAACCATGCCAATCTCCAAATTAGCGGCAGCATTAATTCCATTCTTACCAACTTCTTCTAACGATTAATTTTGATGATAAATTTGATGAATAATTAAAAAAAAGGAGAAACAAATGGGAAAGACTAGAATTGAATGGATTGACTTGGTGCGTGCAATAGCAATATTGACTGTATTATATATTCACGCAACGGATGGGATTTATATCATCTCATCCGATGCAATCATGAATTACACAACATTTTCAAGAATATTCAATTTTGCATCTCTATTCATTGGACGTATTGGAGTTCCATTCTTTTTAATGATTACAGGTTATCTGTTGCTTGACAGAACATATAATGATGAACGCATCCGTAAATTTTGGAAAAATAACTGTAAGGGATTAATCATCGTTACCATCATATGGTCAGTGATTTATGCAATCAGTCTGCAGTTCATTTCGTTTGGAAGCAGTCAAGTCAACTTTAGTGAATCCGGAAACTTATTCTTCAGCCACATGTGGTATATGCCAATGATTATTGGAATGTATCTTTCAATGCCTTTCGTTTCATCAGCCCTTGAAAGATTCAGCAGCGATACAATCTGGCAGGCCACAATAGTATTTTCACTCTTGGCATTCTTACTTCCTTTCATTAGCCTCGTATTGGCCATGAATGGAATTGAAAATGTCAGTATCCAGTATTGCCTTGGATTTAGTGGTGGCATTTATGGAATTTATATTATTTTAGGATATTTAGTTAAAAAAGGACAATTTAAACACTTTGACAACATAAAATTAGGATTGATAACACTCATATCCTTCATGATATGTTTATTCTTCCAGTACTATGCATTCACAAAGGGATATGATTTTCAGTTATGGTATGAATTCCCATTCGTTTTAACAGGTTCATTTGCACTATTTGAACTATGTTCCAGAATGGATACTGTCAGGGCATATCCAATGGTTGCCTTTTTATCCAAATATTCATTTGCAGTGTTTTTGGTACATAATCTATTTAGATTACCGTTGCTTCCTGTTGTTGTCCAACTACCTTTCACAGAACCTGTAAAAGCCATAATACTTTGGGTTTTATTGATTATACTCAGTTATACTGCAGTTGTAATCATCTATAGAATTCCTAGGTTTGGAAAATACATATTATACATGAGATAATTAACCGATTATCTCTTTTTTTACTTCTTTGAATGCTTTTTTTGCTTCCGGTGACGGGAATAATGGATAAATATGAAATAATCCTTCGCCTTTAATGAATTTTACATTAACATTACTCTTTTTAAGCTTTTCAACATAAAGCTCAATATCTTTGTAAAAAATTTCACCAGTTCCTGAAAAAATCAACGTTTGAGCCTGACCTGCAACATCCCCATAAAGAGGACTCACCCTATAATCTTTTGTATCCAAATCGCCTGCCCATGATTTGCCCATTTCTTTTAGACCGATTTCACCTAAAATAGAGTCATGTTCATTATCATATGGGGAATTGCTCATTGAAATGTCAACCCACGGTGAAAAAGCGATTATTTTGCGTGGTTGAGGAAGACCAACTGTCTTTAGGTACTGTGCAAATGAAAGGACGAAACCCCCTCCTGCAGAATCCCCCATCAGAATCAGATTTTCATAATCCAATTTTTCATATATTTCAGTTATCATATCATAGGTTTCCATTGCATTATGCTGAGGAGCAAGAGGATATACTGGAGCCATGACATGTGCATCCAATTTTCGAGACATCTTAAGGCAATAGAGCAAATGCTGATAGTTCATTTCACTGACAAATGCCCCACCATGCACGAACAGTATAGTATTTTTAGCATTTTCGTTTCCGAAAGTGTACAAATGAGAGTCGGACATCTTAAAAATGCCCTGAGGAGGTTTTTGAACAGGTTTATTGTTTAAAAAATCATCCACATCTTCCTTTGAATCCATATACTTGGGTTTAGTATATCTTAAAATTGCTTCTTCGATTTTAGCAATGAATGATTTTTTATCTGACATGATAAACTCCAAAATCAATCTTTTGTCATTAAATAAGCATCATAAGCTGCATAAATGCTAATGAGGAGATCAATGATATAATAAAATGAGTTTAAAATGGAATCCACAAAAAATATTCTAATAACTTGCAAAGCTACAAATGCAACGAGAAAATATATTATACCTTTTTTAATATCTCCTGCATAAGCCTGACCCAATCCCGGAATGAAGAAGGACATGATAACTGCCAAATATTTATTTGCCATATAATTCACCACAATATTAATTAATAATTATATCTGTTTAAAATATTTATACTTGTTTATAATTTTTAAAAATAATCTGAAACTAAAAAATGACAACAGGAACCTATTGAACCTGTTCAAATCAGATTTTAATGAAGAATTAACTTATATCCAAAGGCAAATCACCTATGACCTTGCCCCTTTTAGAAATTGCAATGGTATCCTCAAGACGAACCCCGAATTCACCTTCAAGATATATTCCCGGCTCTACCGTTATCACCATTCCCCTTTCAATTACGGTTTCATCACGTGTTGAAAATCCCGGAGTCTCATGAATATCAAGCCCTAAGCTATGTCCTGTTGAGTGTATGAACTTATCACCATATCCATATTCTGTTATTATATCCCTTGCGACCTTATCAACTTCACAACATTTTATGCCCGGCCTTGCGGCTTTAATTGCCTTGTCATGCGCTTCGGCCACAATGTCCCAGATTTCCTGCTGACGTTCAGTATAAACCATTGTACGAGTGTTGTCTGAGCAATACCCTTCAAAAACAGCTCCCCAATCAATCAGTATAGGTTGGTCCAAAGTTTTGGCATCGGGAATTGCATGAGGCAGGCTTGAATTGGCTCCGCTTGTAACAATCGTATCGAATGACTCCTTGTCAGCTCCATTTTCAATCATTAAGCGGACAAGGTCAAAAGCCACCTCCTTTTCAGTGTTTTGATTATTCAAAATATCCAGTTGAAGGAATGACCTTTGGGCGATTTCAGTTGCCATTTGAATCTTTTCTATTTCATCGGAAGTTTTAATCATCCTCTGCTTGTCGATGTATGTTTTGGAATCGATTTTGAAATCATCCCTGAACCTGACATATGTGCTGAAAGGCAATGTCGGCTCGATGGCCATATTCCTAATGCCTTGGCCTTTCAAATCCTCCACAATAGCATCAAAGGATTCATATTCAATGACTTCAATTGATGAATTGTTATTGGCCAGTTCCATATCCATTTTGGAAGCATAAATAATAGGATCATCCTTTATTATGCAGAATGCAAAGCTTGTTGGCCTGTAACCTGAAATATATTCGACATTTGTAAACTGAGTGAGCAGATAAGCCTGAAAATCATCTTTTTTCAAATCATTTAATATATTGTCAACATGTGATTCCATAGTTAATATTAGAAAAAACTTTATATATAAAATTAGATATTTTAACATTATGATTAAGTTTA
>CADBHR010000111.1 GCA_902794475.1 uncultured Methanobrevibacter sp.
TATGTTACTTCCCAAAAAGGAATTGGGGGAACAATTAGAAACCGATATGAAGATTTTTATGTTGAAGAAATTCCAGAAGTCATTCCTGCAGGTGAGGGTCCTAATGTGTACATTTGGATTGAAAAGCTGGGAAGAACAACTTTGGATGTTGTTCTGGACATTTCAAGGGATTTGCATATCTCAAGAAAAAGAATGGGCTTTGCTGGAATGAAGGACAAGAAGGCCTTGACCCGTCAGTGGATCTGCATTGCCAATATGGATTCTGAAGAGCAGATGCAACAGGTAAGGGACTTGGACATTTACAAGACTGATTTTTTAAAGGTTATAAGGGGTCGCAAAAAGCTTAGAATGGGTCAGCTTAAAGGAAACAAGTTTAAAATATTGATTAAGGATTTGGATGATATACAAAAATCCGCTGACATTGCAAATGAGGTTTTAAAAGAACTTGAATCTAAAGGAGTTCCTAATTACTTCGGATGGCAGAGATTCGGAAAGCCTAGAACAAACACCCATTTGGTTGGAGAGGCACTGATTGAAAATGACCTCAAAAAGGCTGTTGACAGGTATATTGGCGGTCCGTCTGAAGATGAACATGAGGAAAATCAGATGGCAAGGCAGGCCTATGATGATGGAAACCTTGAGGAATCCCTGGAGCTGATGGGCAAGGGAATGAGATATGAAAAAATGATGATTCGCGAGCTGATTAAGGATTCAAAAAAAGGCGAGTTGACTGATAAATCATATAAGAATGCATTATATGCACTTCCAAAGCCTCTTCAGAGGATGTTTGTTCATGCTTATCAATCATACTTATTTAATGAAGCCGTAAGCAATCGTGTAGCTATGGGAATTGATAAATACATTGAAGGAGATATTATCATTGACACAGAAGAGCATATTGTCTATGACAAGACTCCCGAAGAGTATCAGGAATTAATGGATAACTTTGAGGTAAATCCGACCTGTCCATTATACGGTACCAAGGTTCCATACGCTGGCGGTGCTGTTGGAGAAATGGAAGAGAATGTTTTAAAAGGATATGGCCTTACAAAGGAGGATTTTGAAGTTCCAAAAATGCCCCGCTTAGGAAGTCATGGTTTAAGGCGTTCCATGAGATTCCAGGTTTGGGATGCTTCAGCAAAGGCAACAGATGATGGGGTCTTATGTGAATTCTCAATAAATAAAGGATCATATGCTACTGCAGTTTTAAGAGAAATCATGAAAATAGATGTAGTTTAGGTGAAAATATGGTAATATGTCCAGATTGTGGAAAGGAAATAGATCACGGAAAATTTTGCCCAAATTGTGGTGCGCTTCTTCCGGAAGTCGAAAGTGTTGAAGATAATAATGTTGAGGAACCTGTTGTTGATGAGGGTTCTGCTGATGTTATTGAGATTGGCAAACCTGTTGATGTTAATGCGGTTGAGGAACCTGTTGAGGAAGAGACCATTGAAGTTAATACAGTTGATGATGAAACAAAACAGGAAACTAATGCTGGAGGTTTCAAAAAATCCAAGTTTTGTCCTAATTGTGGTTGCGAAGTCGATGTAGGAATTGCATTTTGTCCGCAATGCGGTTTTAACTTGCATCAAAATGAACAGCAGCAAACAAAATTCTGTCAGACCTGTGGTGAAAAGATCAACATTAATGCTGAGATATGCCCTCACTGTGGTGTTAGAGTTGCGGGAGTAGCTCCAAATCAGGAAAAAAGTGTTGTTCTTGCAGCAGTATTGAGTTTCTTATTCCCTGGTTTGGGCCATTTATATAACGGATTAACCAGAAAAGGAATAACCTTTATAATTGTTTATATAATTTCTGCTATACTTATTTTCATTCTTATAGGTTTTGTTTTGATGATTATAATTTGGATTTGGGCTTTAATTGATTCTATTAAAACCACCGAAGCCATTAACAGAGGCGAATATGTTGAAGACAAATTGTTCTAATTGGAATTGATATTATGATTGGATGTAGAAATATTGCAAAAGGAAAGGGTAAGGGTGAACTGATAGTTTCATCAGAACCCATTAGTTTTTTGGGAGGGGTAAATCCCGAAAACGGTGAAATAATTGACCCGAATCATGAATTGAAAGGGGAAATCATTAAGGATAAGGTTCTATTTATTCCTGGCGGAAAAGGTTCCACAGTGGGCTCTTATGTGATTTTTCAGATGATGAAAAACAATACTGCTCCGAAAGCCATAATATGTTTGAATGCAGAGCCAATTATAGCTACAGGAGCCATAATGTCTGACATTCCGATGGTTGACTCTCCGGAGGACACTAAAGATTTGACAACCGGAACTTTGGTTGAAGTCGACGGGGACAATGGAACAATAGAAATATTATAATGTGATAATATGCAAACTCTAATTGAGAATGTAAACATTGTAAACCCATTTGAGGAAGTTCAAACCAATCATAACGTTTTGATTGAAGATAATGTAATTAAAAAGATTACATCTGGCAAAATTAAAGCAGATACAGTTATTGATGGTGAGGACAATTATCTTCTTCCGGGTTTTATTGATTGTCATACCCATATCTTTGCAAAAGGTTTTCACAAAGAGGAAAACATGGCAAATCCTTTGGGTCTTCATTTCTACAATGCCGTGCCTCATGCATTGCAGACAATCAATGCAGGTGTTACAACAATTAGGGATTGTGGATCTGCTGATTTAAGCTTTAAATTGGCACAGCAAAAGAAACTGTTCACCGCTCCAAAAATACACCTGTCAATAACTCCACTGGTAATGACTGGAGGGCATTTTGACTTATTATTGCCTTCAGGTTGGGACATGGAGATTATATATCCAGGCTTTCCGAAGGGAAGATGTGATGGTGTGGAGGAAGTCCTGAAAAAGACTCGGGAAGTTAGAAGAGCAGGTGCGGATTTCATAAAGGTAATGGCAAGTGGGGGAGTATTGACAACAAACACTTCACCGGAATTCGCACAATTCAATAAAAAAGAACTCAAAACAATCGTTAATGAAGCCAAATCAAGTAACATGAAAGTATCAGCCCATTGTCATAGTCTAAAAGGTATGAATAATTGTATTGATGCAGGTTTTTCATCAATTGAACATGGAACATTCATTGACAGGAAAACCTCTCAAAAGATGGTAAAAAAGAATGTCAGTCTTGTTGCAACACTGCTGGTTCACCAGTTTTTAGCCAAAAACGGTTTTCCGGCATGGGACAGCTATGCGGCCGAAAAGACAGCCAAGCTAAAGGAAATCGTTAAGGTTCACAAGGAAAACATATCCGTTGCTTACGAAGAGGGTGTGAACATTCTAATGGGAACTGACAGTGGAGTAATTCCTCATGGACATAACCTTGAAGAGCTTATCCATTTGACCGATATTGGAATGTCATCCGATGAGGCAATTGCTGCAGGAACAGTCAATGCGGCTGAATTTTTAGGATTTGACAATTTGGGACTAGTCAAAGAAAATTATGCTGCAGATTTGATTTTGGTCAATTCAAATCCACTGGATGATGTAAGCGTTTTAAGCAACAATGACAACATCTTAAAAGTTATCCAGGATGGATTTATGGTAAAATGAAATTAATGATTGATGCTGATAAGTGTATTGCATGCGGACAGTGCAAATCCGTTTGCATTAGGGACAATATTGAAATTGATGAAGTGGCTTTTGAAACCGGCAGCAACTGTTTTGAATGTGGGCACTGCATGGCTATATGTCCCGCAGAGGCAATAACCCTTAAGATATTCAAGGGCCGCGAAAACAGGATTGTCGAGTATAATCTCAATGAGATTCCTGTGGATTATGATGATTTATTGACTTTTTTAAAGCAGAGAAGATCTATGCGCTGGTTTAAAAAGAAAAAAATAGATAAGGATACCGTTAATAAGCTGATTGAAGGGGCATACTATTCACCTTCTGCACAAAACCAGCAGGATGTTGAATTTGTAGTTTTGGATAAAAGATTAAATGATTTCATGAAACATGTCTATGACATTATTAAGGTTGAAGAGGAAGAATTTTTTAGAATTAAAGAATTTGGAGATTATTTGAGGGATAATTCAACTAAGGAATATCATCCGCTCCTGTGGTCAGGCCATCAGCTAATCTTGACATTTGCATCTGACAAAACAAGTGCAGTAATAGCAAACACCCGTATGGAACTATTGGCATACTCATTGGGACTTGGAGGATTCTACTCACTGTTTATCCTGAAGGCTGATGAGATTGACCATGAAAAACTAATGAAATTTTTCCCTGAAATCGATAAAAACAAGCATATGTATTCTGCTTTCATAATCGGATATCCTAAAAAGAGATTCAGACGAACAATTCCTCATAAGGAAATTAAAGTTAAGTATATGTAACTTATTTTGTAGTTTAGTTTAACCTAAACTTTATTATATTATAGGAAATAAAACTATTTCTATATACGAAAAGGTTGTGATGGCATGGTAAAGCATAAACACATGGATTTGCCTATTGAAGGAATGCATTGCGCTTCCTGTGTTTTAAGTGTTAACAAGACTTTTGGAAAGATTGAAGGTGTAGAAGAAGTTGATGCGGATCTTGCAGCAAATAAGCTGCACATTACGGTAGATACCAAGAAAATTTCATATGAAGAAATGGAAAGGCTGGTTAAAAACCTAGGCTTTGAGCTTCACACAGATGAAATGACAATAAGGATTCAGGGCATGCATTGCGCTTCCTGTACAATGAATGTCGAGAATTTCCTGATAAGGCTTGATGGAATTTTCGATGTCAAGGCGGATTTGACTTCACAGTCCGCTAGAATACGCTATGACTCTTCAAAGGTAACCTTAGATGAGATTGATGAGGTAATTACATCTTTAGGCTTTGAACTTTTGGGTGTTGAGGGACAAACAGAAATTGATGAGGAAGAGATATATCAGCAGGATTTAAAGGAAAAACGCAATAGGATAATTGTGGGCTTATTCTTCTCGGTCATCTTAATGATATTAATGTTCAGCGGATGGGACCCGCTGATGGGCATTGTACACTCAATCAACCATTCAACCGGTTTGAATATATCTTCAATGGGATTGCTGTCATTGATTGTAAGCATTGCACCCTTTTTATATGTTTCATTACCGATTCTAAAGGCTGGAATCAACGGTTTGATGCATAAGAACCTGAATATGGATGTAATGTATTCAATGGGTATTCTGGTTGCATACATATCAAGCATTTTCGGAACATTTGGAATAGTATTGGATCATACCTTCATGTTTTATGACTCAGCAGTCATGCTTCCTTCCTTTTTAATGAAAACGAACTTCCGATTCCATAAGGGAATTGATAGGCCTTCAGCCGACCGTTGCAACTGCCATAGAAGTTGATGAAAAGGGGGAAATCATATCTCAAAAGGAAGTCTCCATTGCAGATATCGTAATTGATGATTTGCTTCTGGTAAAACCCGGTGAAAAGATTCCTGTAGATGGGGATGTTGTTGGTGGCGAATCCTATGTTGATGAATCAATGATTAACGGTGAGCCAATTCCTAAGGTAAAAAAGGATGGCGAAGAAGTATTTGCCGGAACAATCAATCAGGATGGGGTCCTGCAGATTAGGGCCAAAAAAATCGGAAAAGAGACAGTTTTATCAAACATTATTCGTTTGGTTGAAAAGGCACAATCTTCAAGGCCTCCGGTACAGAAATTCGCAAATACCATTGTCAGCTATTTCATTCCTGTTATTCTAACAATTGCAATCGTTGTATTTCTGATATGGTATTTTGTAATTGGAGAATCATTGCTCTTTTCCCTGACATGTCTGATTTCAATACTGGTTGTTGCCTGTCCGTGCGCATTGGGTCTTGCAACTCCAACTGCAGTTACTGTCGGTGTTGGAAGGGCTGCAGAGTATGGAATTCTAATCAAGAATGGTGATACTCTTGAAAATGCAGGCCAAATCGATGTGGCAGCATTTGACAAGACCGGAACAATAACTGAAGGAAAGCCTGAAGTCGATGACATCATTCCATGTGGAATTTCAGATGATGAATTGATCAGACTTGCGGCAAGCGTCGAGCAAAATTCAACTCACCCTATTGCAAAGGCCATTGTAAACAAGTCAAAGGAATTCGCTTTGGAACTTGGCCAGACAACTGAATTTGAAAATATAACAGGTAAAGGACTTAAAGCCATATTGAACGATAATGAAATTCTTGCAGGTAATCTGGCTTTGATGCAGTCTTGTGATGTGGAAGTCGGCGGCGAAATTATTGATAAGTATCATGAACTTGAAGCATTAAGCAAAACCATTATCCTGATTGCAGAGAACAAATCCGTAAGGGGAATATTAAGCCTATCCGATAAGATAAAGGCAAATTCCAAAAGGGCAATCGATGAATTGCATAAGATGGGCGTTGAAACCTATATGTTGACCGGTGACAATGAATCCACAGCATTGAATGTTGCCCGTGAGGTTGGAATCGACAATGTCGAAGCGGGCGTTCTTCCGGAAAACAAACTGGACATTGTCAAATCCACTCAGGAAAATAACACCAAAAAGGTATTGTTTGTTGGGGATGGAATCAATGACGCTCCAGCACTTACTCAGGCCGATATTGGTGTTGCCATGGGTAATGGTACGGATATTGCAATGGAAAGCGGAGATATTGTTGTGATGGAAGGTGATTTGGAAAATGTTGTAGCTGCAGTTCAGTTTTCAAAAAAGGTTATGCGCAGAATCAAGGAAAACATTTTCTGGGCATTTGCATATAACACAATATTGATTCCAATCGCAGCGGGAGTGTTGTATCCGACTTTTGGAATAACTTTTGAACCTGCTCTTGCGGGTCTTGCAATGGCATTGAGTTCTGTAACGGTTATTACATTATCTCTGATGCTTAAGAGATATGTTCCTGAAATAAAAAGAGTTAAAAATTAATTGGTTAAACCAATTAATTCTATTTTTTAATTTTAAAACCAACTTTTTGATTCTTCAAGCAATTCATCAATGATTGTTGGTATGGAGCCGGTGTATGTGTGCGGATCCATGATTTTTTCAACATCGTCTTCTGTTAAGTATTTTTGGACTTCTTCATCCTCTAGGATTAACTCACCTAATAAAAGTTTTTCCTTATTAGCTTTAATTGCATTTTTCCTTACAATTCCATAAGCGGTTTGTTTTCCCATTCCTGCACGGGTGAGCTCAGCCATTAATCTTTCGGCCATGATTAGTCCGTTTGTCAAGTTAAGGTTTCTTTCGATGTTTTCATCATAGAATACTAGGTTGTTCATCAATTTGATGGTTAGGTTTAAGATGTAATCGGTTAAGATACAGCTTTCAGGAAACATTATCCTTTCACATGATGAATTGGTAAGGTCCCTTTCATGCCAGAGAGGGTTGTTGTCGAGTGCGGCATTTACAAATGATTTTACAATCCTTGCAACACCACAGATTCTTTCTGCTGTAATCGGATTCATTTTATGTGGCATTGTGCTGCTTCCAACTTGTTTTTCAGGATCGAAATATTCACCAACTTCCATTATTTCAGTTCTTTGGAGACTTCTGATTTCGAGTCCTATTTTATCCAATGTGGATGCTATGTTTGCCAAAACGCTTATGAATTCAACATGGTTGTCCCTTTGAACGACCTGATTTGTGATTCTGGCTGCAGGCAATCCTAAGATTTCTGCAACAGTTTTGTGGATTTCCCAACCTTGTTCACCTAGTGCTGCGGTTGTACCGACTGCTCCGTCCATCATTCCAACACAAACATTTGCTCTTGCATTTTCCAGTCTTACGTATTGTCTGTGGAGCTCATCTGCCCAGATACCGAACTTCATTCCATATGTGGTTGGAAGCGCATGCTGTCCGTGTGTACGTCCGATACATACTTTCATTTTGTTTTCTTCTGCTAATTTAAGCATTATTTTAGTTAATTTTTCCAATTTTTCTTCAAGCACATCAATGGAGTCACGGATGAGCAGAGAATTTGAACTGTCAACAATATCGTTGGATGTAGCGCCAAAGTGGACATATTCTCCCGCACCGTTTTCACATACTTCGGTGATTGATTTTGATAATGCGGCAATGTCGTGATTGGTTTCAGCTTCAATTTCTTTCATTCTTTCTAATTTTACGTATTTTGTATTTGCTTTTGCAGCAATTTCATCTGCAACTTCTTGTGGTATTATTCCTAGTTTTCCTTCAGCCAAAGCCAATGCAGCTTCTACATCAAGCATTCTTTGTAATTTATTTTCTTCTTCCCAAATATTTTTCATTTCAGGAGTACCATACCTAAATTCAATTGGG
>CADBHR010000112.1 GCA_902794475.1 uncultured Methanobrevibacter sp.
ACACTAAACTAGTTTGTAACTAATTCACCACATACTACAAAACCAACATCATACTTGAGAAAATTCAAGTACTCACTAATGTATAGCTACATGCGGAAAAGCAACCATCATAGTAAAAATTGCTCCATGCAATAATACTTAGGTCATCGCCATAAAACACATAGCACATTTAATAGACAGACAAATTTTATTAACAAATTCAATTGAAAAATATTGCAAAATATTTTTAAAACTGATAATTCAAGATTAAATAATTTTAAATTATAAACTACACATTAATAATTAGAATTTTTATTAAAATAAAATTTTATGAAATGTTTGAAAAAATAATTTTAACATTCAAGAAAAATTAAAATAAAAAAAAAATATTAAACAAAATAATAAAATAAAAAAGAAATATAAAGTTTCACACCAGACAAATCCCTTGAAAAAATAACTAGTATATAAATGTATTCCTACTATTTATAAATTATTAAATTTTTTTACGAATGACTGAAATAATTCTTGTTAAACTTCTATGCATTTTAATTCCATATTCTTCGACAATGACAAATCCAACTTCATCAACCATCGGTTTTAAGTCAACATAATGGGGAGATGCCATGCAAAGGTATGCGTCATCTTTCATATTATCATAGATTGCATAGAAAAATTCCTTGAAAATATCATCACCGTCAACATCCCCTGTAGATGTGGAAATTCCATATGGAGGATCTGTAACAACACTGGACACCTTTTCATACATCTTAAGTTCACGAACATCCAAATGAAATGTCCTATAATCTGTAATGCCATAATGGTCCAGATTAATAGCAGTTCCATTTTGCATTTTCCAGTATATGTCTGATCCAACTACCTTGCATCCTATCAGTCCCGCTTCAATCAATATGCCTCCAGTTCCGCAAAATGGATCCAGCAATAATTCACCTTCCTTGATTCTGGAGAGGTTAACCATGCATCTTGCAAGTTTTGGATTCATGGACCCAGGATAGAAAAATGGCCTTTTATGTGGTTTGCTCTCTTCAAAATGTTTTTTATTCAATTTTATCCTTTCAATACCCACATACAATTCATCACCATATGCAACAACCCTAACCAATGTATTTGGATTTGATAAATTAACTTTAATATCATCGGAATTTTCAAGAATCAATGTTCCCAGCTTTCTTTCATATCCTACAGTATCAATTTCTGAACGAATTCTTTTTACACGCACGGCAAAATTTTTATCAATGAAATTTGACCAGTCAACATCCAAAACATCTGTATCCAACTTTTCAACATCAGTTTTTAAAATATGCTCATGGATTTCATGGGTATAACCTAATCTTCTGGTTAAGATTTGATAGTATTCCATGAAATTATCCTCTGAAATACCTTTTAAAACAACTAAACCTTCAGTTATACTATCTATTTCTGCATTGATGTTTTCACATTCCATAACTGCCTTCAGCTCAGCCAATGGCAATTCAGGATGTTCCTGTGATTGTATACATAATAATTCCATGAGATTCACCTAAATCCAAATATTTTTATTACTTTTTTAAAAAGAAATGAAGGTACAATCTTAAATATTAAACCTCTTTTTATAAATTCCTTTACAAGTCTTGATTGCGTGTCCATATCACCATATTCAGAAATCAATCTTTCGCAATCATTTTCCCTCAGTTTTGAAAAAAGATAATCCAAATCTTCATCAGACAATAAATCTAGGGTCTTTTGAACCTTGAATTGATAATTGAATTCTTTTTGATATTCTTTCATGAACTCTTTTTCATATCCCCTCAATATGCCCATATCATCATTGCCGATAGCTTCACTGACAAACTTGCTGGCCATCCTGCATGCATCAAATGCAATTAGCAATCCTCCACCTGAAGTGGGCTTTACCTGTGATGCGGCATCGCCTATTAGCAATAGTCTATTTTCAACCAGCTTATTTTTATCATCAAAAATTGGTATGAATCCCTTATACTTTTCAATAATTTCATACTCAAAGTTATTGTCCAGAAAGTTTTTAAGAACATCATCCTGAATTTTATGGTCTTGATTGGAGAACAAACCTACCCTATAATAATCATCTTTTAAAGGTATGACCCATAAAAATCCCGGCAGGATATCATTTAATAAGTAAGTGTCGACATAATTCTCCACGTTTTCCCCGGAATTTCTGAATAATTTCATGCTGTCATCATCAATTTTAACAAGCATCTGTGAAGCCGGAAAATTATTCTGGCTGTTTCCCATGCTTTTGGACAGCAGTGAATTGTATCCGTCACAGCCGATGATTACTTTTGATTTGACTTTCTGATTGTTTGAAAGTAGGGTTATTCCATTTTCGCCATCAACCTCAATTACCTTTTGGTTGATAAATTTAGCTCCATTTTCAATAGCCCTATTCAATAAAAATTCATCATATGCAATTCTGTCAATGACATATGCAACGGATTCGTCTTTTTTGACACTGAGAATATGATTTTGCGTGTGAAGAAAAGCCCCCCGGACCACATTCAATACAACTTCATCGGGAAGCTCATTTGTATCAAAGATATGCTTGCTTAAAATTCCAGCACACTGCAGAGGATAGCCAATTTGCTTTTTTTTATCAAAAATTGCAACATTCAAACCGTTGCTACATAAATAAAAAGCAATTGTTGAGCCTACGGGACCTGCTCCAACAATAACTGCATCAAAATCAAAATTCATTTAAATACCTTATTTCTTAAATTTGTCAAAATGTCTTTGAATAGCTTTTTCAGATGAAGCATCTACATTAACATGATCATCTTGATGAGTTTCCTCAACTGCATCATCATAATAACTTTGGGAATTATTATTCTGATAATAATCGTTATTAGTGTAAGAATATTCATCGCGCATTGTATTATGCTGATTATTGTTTTGGCGGGCATTTTGTGGTTTGTTAAACCCGCTGTCATAAGGTTCATATTCATAGGTATGGCGAGGATTCTGATTATTGATATTGTCAAAGTTTTCAGGGTAATAATCATATTGTCTTCTTTGAGTAGGATTCCTTTCATGAGTTATGGGAGTTATAGGCTCATACTCATCATAATACTCGTTCCTGCCCAAATAATCATCAGGACTTAAATAATCATCATTCCTATACTCCTCACGCCTTGAATAATCATCATTTCTAGGATAATACTCACTTTCGTCCCTGTAACCCCTTTCAGCATAATGAGGCATTTGTTGCGGAGGAGCCTGGAAATTTCTTGATCCGGTCATCCTTGAGAATATGATTTCCTCAACTTGAGAAGGGTTGGAAACATTATTCAACTCCAATTGATTGTTGTCATAAGCACTGAAAACAGAAACAGACCCAACATTAATCATTTTTCCGATAATGCTTTGAGAAGTGTTAATATCCTGAATTGTTGCATAAGGCATATAATTCTTTTTAGTTGAGATTACGCCTGATTTGATAATAATCTTAGTTTCGGTTAATGTATATTCAGTTGAATACCAACCGACCAATTGCCAGATTATATAAATAACAATAATAAGAATGACTACAAAAAAAGCAATGGCAGCATAACTTGTTAATGAAAGGTTGATTCTAGAGATTAAATAAACCTGCATTTGCCCTATAAACTTGATTACCATAGGAGATACGGTTAAAATAACAATCAATAAAATAATACCAAATATCGCTTTTTTGCATCCCAAAATCATGTTGGGTTTGGTGTTATAAATGACTCTGTCATTTGCTCTTTCATCATTTCTATTAAATAACATAATATACTATTAGAATTTATTTATAATAAAGTTTTAGAAAAAAAGTTATAAAAAATAAGCCTCAGCTCGCCCATCATTCATCACATATCAGAGCTCATAGGGTTCATCATAGGCTTATTGTAATTAAATTTTATCCGAACATCATTCCTGCTTCTGATTTAAATATTTCGTCCTCTTTATTTTTATCCATGACCTTATCTACAGCTTTCATAAAGTCATCGACAGTGATCTTATCACGTTTGGCACGAATAGCAAACATACCCGCTTCGGTACATACTGCTTTTAAATCAGCACCGGAAAAGCCGTCTGTTAAATTGGCTAATACTTCAACATCAGCTTCTTCCTCAAATGACATGTTTTTAGTGTGAATCTTAAGTATTTCACGTCTGCCTTCTTCATTAGGAAGAGGGACTTCAATGAATCTGTCAAAACGACCTGGACGTAAAAGTGCAGGGTCTAGGATATCCGGCCTGTTAGTTGCACCGATAATACCGATGTCACCTCTGGACTCGAATCCGTCAAGTTCTGCTAAAAGTTGCATCAAGGTCCTTTGGACTTCCCTATCTCCACTAGTGGAACTCTTAAGCCTTTTTGCTGCAACTGCATCCAATTCGTCAATGAATATGATAGCAGGAGCCTTTTCCTTAGCGAGTTCGAATACTTCACGAACAAGTCTTGCCCCTTCACCAATGTATTTTTTAACAAATTCAGAAGCTACAATTTTAATGAATGTAGCATTGGTTTCATTAGCTACCGCTTTTGCAAGCAAGGTTTTACCAGTTCCAGGAGGTCCATATAACAATATTCCTTTAGGCGGTTCTATTCCCACCCTTTCAAATAGTTCAGGCTCAGTCAATGGAAGTTCAACAGTCTCTTTGACTTCTCTAATTTGCTCTTCCAAACCGCCAATTTTGTCATAAGAAATGTCTGGTTTGGTTTCAATTTCCATTCCGGAAACATTTGCATCTTTCTCGGAAGGCAATACTTCAACAATACCAAATGTCTGTTGATTTAAAGCCACCCTTGAACCAGGCACCAATAATTTTTCATCTAAGAATTTTGAGTAATTAACAAGAAAACTAGGTCCAGTGCTGCTCTTAACTGTCATTCTATGATCATCCAATACTTCTGTAATAGAAGCGAGCACTAATGGAGGGGATCTAAATCTATCCACTTCTGACCTGAGAGATTTAACTTCTCTTTCAAGCCTAATTTTTTCATTTTCTATTAAGACTTTATCTTTTTCTAATTTCCTAACTTTCCACATTAAGTTACTTTTAGCTTTGGATTTTTCTTCTCTTAAAATATCAATTTCCTCTTGTAGAAAATCTACCTTTTGGATTAACTGTTCTTTTGAAGAATTTTCCAAATCATTAAAATCATCCATGTGAATCATCTCCAGTTAGTTTAAAATTTCAACAACATGTTACTTTAATAACAATTAGTAACTTTAAAGTATTTAAAGGTATTCATTTTAATCTATACTAACAATCATTATATAACATTAATAAT
>CADBHR010000113.1 GCA_902794475.1 uncultured Methanobrevibacter sp.
TTGATGCTAATTGTAACACGTCTGTTTTTAGTCATAGAAATAGATTGTACATACTAGTTAATAAATGTTTTAGTGTTTTCTCAGGCCATTTTGACGAGTGATTTTGAATATTTATTTACTGTTGTGAAGTGCAGTTTCACAACATCAAATAAAAAAATGGATATGTCCCATGCTTCAATTAGTTATGCATTAATTGAAATTTAAGTGAATTATTTCTTTTTTGTAAATTATTTAATACATTTCAGTCCCCATCAGAGATATTATGAATTTAAACACATATAAACTTAACAATATTTAAATAATATTTATTTAAAATACTCAATTAAGTAAACTTTTTAGTTTACTAGAGGTGAAAAAATGACAATTAAAAAAGTTGTTGTAGCTGGAGGAGGAGTGCTTGGAAGCCAAATTGCCCTTCAATCAGCATATTGCGGATTTGATGTAACAATTTGGCTTAGAAGCGAAGGATCTATTGAAAGAGCAAAACCTAAACTTGAAAGGTTCAAAAATATCTATATAGATACCTTAGAACAAATGAAAACCGATACCAGCGCATACTGCAGAGGATTAACCGATAAAACAGATTTAAGTGACCCAGAACTTGATGAACTAAAACAAAAAGCGCAAACTGCATATGACAGCCTGACATTAACAACAAGTTATGAAGACGCAGCAGCTGATGCGGATTTGATTATTGAAGCCATTGCTGAAAATCCTGAACAAAAAATTGCATTCTACACAGAGCTTGCAAAATATATGGATGAAAAAACAATTTTAGTTACAAATTCATCAACTCTTCTGCCGTCCATGTTTGCCGAATATACAGGAAGGCCTGAAAAATACCTGGCACTTCATTTTGCAAATACAATATGGCAGAACAACACCGCTGAAGTCATGGGACATCCCGGAACTGAACAGGAATACTATGATGAGGTAGTCAAATTTGCCGAAGACATAAATATGATTCCTCTAAAACTTAAAAAGGAACAACCAGGATATATTCTAAACTCATTGCTTGTTCCATTTTTAAATGCCGCCCAGGCATTGCTTGCAAATGATGTGGCAGATTATGAAACCATTGATAAAACATGGATTTTAGCTACCGGCGCACCTGCAGGACCATTCCACATTTTGGATATTGTCGGACTTACAACCGCATACAATATCATAATCATGAACCCTGATGCGCAAAACCCGGAAACAATTCCTGGAAAAATAGCAAAAATGCTTAAAGAAAAAATAGATGCTGGTGAAACCGGCATCAATGCAGGAAAAGGATTTTACGAATACTAAATCCTTTTTTCTTCTTTTTTTGAAAATTTGGAATAAAAAGATTTAAATATCATCAAAACATAATTAATAAACGACATGAATTAAAATTCATGTCTTATAATAAATCTCAATCATTTTATAATCTCCAAAAATATTTTTGATATTTTTCATTATGGAAGTATATACCTTATTACTTCCAATTACTCCCTTTTATTTTTTAAAATTTAATTTAAATCTATTTTATACATTTTTAATTTGACAAAATAAAATAATTTACATTTCCATTTAGATTTAAGTTGAAAATATTAAATTTTAATCTTAAAATAAGAGATATATGGTGTTTTTGCTTTTTCTAAAAAAATATCGCTAAACAGAATAATCACAATCCAAAAATATTGCTGAAAAATCAAATAAAAACATTTATATATAATTAAAATATAATTAATAAACGATGTGAAGTAAATTTCATATCTAATTAGGAACATCAGTCAAACATTTTATAATCTCCAAAATGATGAAGAATATGTTCATGGAAGTAGAAACCAACTACTTCCAACTCCCCCCCCATTTTAAAAAAATCAAACATCATCAAGTATTTCAGAATCCGCACCCGCAATTTCCACCAGATATTCCGCTTCAACAACATGAAGTTTTGATGGAATAACAACACAATGAAGAGGGCCACCAAAATCAAAATCGATTAAATCTGAAATCTTTCCGGCCTTTACAACCACATCCTTTGAGCCGACACGGGCAATGCCCATAGCCAATGTATCCGGAGTAATCATACCTTCACGGTCCAAATCATCATAAATGCTCATCAAATACTCCAAACCCTGATTTACAGTCATATAACGATCTTTATGAGCCTGAATATCCAGCAAGACCAAAGTATGCAGATCCATTTTGAGATTTTCCTCGATAGCCTCATATGGAGATTTCGGATAAAAGTTATAATCCGGAAACGGTATTGTAGTCACTTTTCCAAATTTATATCCCTGAAGGCCTGAAATGGCCGGTGCTGAAGATAGAATTGAAGAACCGTGAATCACCTCAAAATCAATCTCCTTCTTAGAGCACTGCACCAGGAAATCACTGTGAGTGGTTGCAATTAAAGGATCCCCTCCAGTGATTAGGGCAACATCACTGGTTTTTGCCTCCTCAATGAATTTGTGCTCCTCTTCAACCTCTCCTCTAACCAATACCTCTATTTTTTGACCAATCAATTCTTCAATAGCTTCAAAACTTGAACCAAATAAACGTGATGTGAAAAATTCGGCATAAATCTTATCAACATTTTTTAAACATTCCAAACCTTTAAGAGAAATATCTTTTTCATCAAATAATCCTAAACCAACTAAATAAAACATGATACTATTTATATAATTTAAACATAAATAACTTTATGAAATGTGTAAAAGTTCCATTAAGACAGATAAACAACACCCGAATTAAATTAATGTCAGATGGATTAATGAATATGGAATATAGAATAAAAACAACAGACGAGTTTGGATATATTCCAATAACAAAAGATATTGACGGTTATACAATTGAGGACATTGAATTGGAACCTATGAAAAAAGTCCCACATAATTTTGCTGAAATACTTGAAGACGAATTGACTCATGATGAAATTGAAAATTTAAAGACATCTTTTGACACTATTGGAGATATCGTCATTCTGGAAATCCCTGATGAACTGCATGACAAAAAACAGCTTATCGGAGATGCTGCATATAAATTCACCAAAAGAAAAGCAATTTACATGAAAAAAAGTGCAATAAAAGGAACAATTAGAGTGCGTGATTTGGAATTTCTCTCAGGTGTGGACGATTCAGTAACAATACACAAAGAGCATGGAGTCAGATTGAAATTAGATGTTCGAGAAGTTTATTTTTCACCAAGACTTGCAACTGAAAGAAAAAGAGTGATGGAAAGCGTGAAAGATGGAGAAAAAATTCTGGACATGTTTTGTGGAATCGGACCGTTCCCCATCGTCATTGCACGAAACAGAAATGTTGACATCACTGCAGTTGACATAAATGAAGCTGCAATTAAATATCTGAATGAAAATATCAAGTTAAATAAACTGAAAGGAAACATTGAAAGCTATTGCGGAGATGTGCGAGAAGTCAGTAAAGGTTTTAAAACAGAATTTGACAGAATAATCATGAACCTTCCAGGTTTAGCCTATACTTTCCTTGATGTTGCTGTTGATTTAATAAAAGATGATGGAATAATAAACTATTATGAGTTTTCAGATTCATATGACCAAGGAATAAAACGATTGAATGATGCAGCAGGCAGTGCCGGAAAAAAAGTGGAAATACTCAATACCCGAAAAGTCAAATCTATTTCACCAGACGAATGGCATGTAGCCATCGATGCAAAAATTAAAAAATAAGAAAATTATTAATCAACAGATTAATAATCTAAAATTGGATCCTGTTTCCAGTCCATAAGTCTTCATCATTAAACGCATTATATTTCTTTTCATCTTCCATATACTGATTGATATCCCTATATAATTTAACTCTGAAAATATCAGGATAAGCGATATATAACATATCTCCATTATCCCTAGTTTCTTTTACATAAGTTTCCGCAAACTCTATGATTGTATCTTCAGATTTGCTAAAATGATGAACTTCATTAGCACATAATATTTTAAAATGCACAAAATCGTCTTTTAATAATTCTTTTACTAAATCCTTAATCAAAGGAGGATATTCTGCTGATTTTTTACTTTTAATCTCCATATAATCCCTCAATACAATTTAACAATTTCAAATCTCTAAGTATTACAAAAATCGTAACTTCTAATCAGATTGATTGGTATTGTGTAGAGATTTTCATGATGTTAATTAATATTTTAATTTTAATTGTTTAAATACTTTATAGCTTAAAAAAAACATTTTGGAATTATTGTTTAAATAGGGTCAATAATTCCTTTTTCAGTAATAATACCTGTAATCAACTCTTTTGGAGTTATATCAAATGCAGGATTGATAACTTCAGTGCCCTCAGGACAAATCCTTGCCCCACCATAAAATCTGACTTCATCACCATCCCTTTCTTCAATGACAGTGTCATAAATGTTGATTTCATTGTCAAAAGTAGAGTAAGGTGCAGCTACATAAAATGGAATGTCATGGTGTTTTGCAGCAAGCGCCACCATAAATGAACCAACCTTATTTACAACACCGCCCCTTGCAATCCTATCAGCGCCGATGACCACCTTGTCAATCATTCCCTGTGACATCAAATATCCGGAAGCAACATCAGGGATTAGTTTGACCGGAATGTTTTCCTGCTGCATTTCCCAGACACTTAAACTTGCACCTTGTCCTCTTGGACGGGTTTCATCACAAATCACATTGATGTTTTTGCCTGCATCACGTGCTGCCCTAAATACTCCCAATGCAGTTCCATAGTCAACACATGCCAATGCCCCTGCATTGCAGTGAGTCAAAACGGTGTCACCATCATCGATAACCTCCGCACCATATCTTCCAATGGCTCTATTTGTCGCCATATCCTCTTCATACATTGTTTGTGCTTCGGCAAGTGCATCATCACTATTCAATACCCTATCAACTGCCCAGAATAGATTTACTGCTGTTGGCCTTGCTGCTTTTATTTCATCTGCAGCCTTGGTTAAATCAACACCCTCAATGTCAGCCAATGCCATTCCAAAAGCAGCGCTAACTCCAATAGCAGGAGCACCGCGTACAGTCATATTTTTAATTGCAGTTATAACATCCTGATAATCATCACAATAAACATAAGTCAACTCATCAGGAAGTTTTCTTTGATCAATAAGTTTTAATTTATTATCTTCCCACTCAAGTGTTTTCATTTTAACACCCAATAATTTAAAAAAAAGTTTTAAAAATATGAAAGCATAATTAATGTTAGTTTCTAATTTTTGTTATGCAAAAATGCATAGAGTATTTATAATTATGCTTCCCGTCTAATTTAATATCCAA
>CADBHR010000114.1 GCA_902794475.1 uncultured Methanobrevibacter sp.
AAAAACACAATTTTACGTACGTAATGAGCTAGCTCAGCATTACATTATGTACTGATTAATATATTTCATTTATAATTAATATAAAGGTTACTTAGAAAAAGAAGTCAAAAGGTTTATATACTATGAAACAAGTTTTAAAGAAGCTTCCATTAAATAGGATGAATTAAGAAAAAAAGGAAAAATAGATGGAATTACATTCCATCAAGACTCATATCAATCATTCTTTGAGTTTGCTCAGCCAATTCATCAGGAAGTCCTGTGATATCCATGTTTAAGAAACCTCTAACAATCATGGATTCAGCATCTTCTTCTGTGATTCCTCTTGAAGTCAGGTAATTAATCTCATCTTCGGAAATCTTACCAACTGCTGCCTCGTGAGACATTTCCAGGTTGGCAGAACTGGCTTCAAGTTCAGGCACCGCATAAATGAAACTGTCATCGGACAATACCAATCCATGACATTCCAAGTGTCCTTTAACTTCAGGAACTGTACCTGCAAGATGACCCCTCGCATAAATCTGTGATTCATCTTGTGCAACAGCCCTTGAAATGACTTCCCCTCTTGCTCCTTTAGCATTCAGCAAAACTCTTGATCCAACATCAATAATGGAATCTTTTTTACCGCCTTGGATACTTTGGAAAATTGCCCTTGAATTTTCACCGTCACAATAGGCAGTCGGGAAAGATTGGATAGTGCTTACAGGACTGGTTAGGATATAATTATTAATGTAAGTTGAATTGTCCATTAACTTAACACCAGTTCTTGGACGCACTTCAACCTGTTCAGCCCAGTTATGAACCATTGTAAAAGTGATTTTGGAACCCGGTTTCAGATACATTTCAGAAACACCGACGTGCATTGCAGAACCAACATCATCTCCAGTTGCACATCCTGTAATCAAGTGCAATTCAGAATTCTCTTCAGCTATGATTACATTGTGAGCGGTCTGCATAATATCTTCATCACTGATGAACATGCATGCCTGAACAGGCATTACTTCTTTAGTTCCAGGAAGGGATCTTACAAAATAACCACTTAAAACACCATTTTCCTGTTCATTCAAAGCGGTCTTTGCAGTATATTTGTCTGCATCTGGTTTTACAACATTCCAAAGGTAATCTTCCAGCCAGCTGTACTTTTCCAATGCAACACCCATGTTCATGACTTCAATGGAATCGGACATTGAGTTATTGGTAAAAATATTACTTTGGTCAACCTGCAGAAATGATCCTGACCTGTTTTTCTCATCAGTATCCACACCGACCTGAAGTAAATCCTTTTTGGTCTGTTTATCCAAATCATCCAAATCATCAATCATATCCAAAGCATTGACTGTTTCATCGGAGAAATTTTCAATAGTAATATCAGCACCTAATGCTGCCTTTTTATCTTTTGCCCTTTCAGCATCATTATAAACATTGCGCACACTCAACACATCCATTAAAACCATTTTTCCTAATATCTTCCAAAATTTCAGTAGGGTTTCCTGAACAAGAAATTACTCCGTCAATTAAAACATGTGCCTTATCCGCACTTACAAAGTTTAAAATATAACCTAAGTGAGTAATTAAAAGTCCACTTCTTTTTCTGGAACCTTGTGGCTTATCCTTATCCAATAATGTACCGATTTCAGAAGCTAACAATTCTACATTTTCAATATCCACACCGGAATCCGGTTCGTCAAACATGGTGAAATCCGGCATTTGGGCAAGCAACTGCAAAATTTCAGAACGTTTTACTTCCCCACCAGAAAATCCTAAATTAACATCTCTGTCTAAAAATTCATCACTGAATTTGAGTTGTTTTGCTAATTCCTGCATTCTAGGATTTAATTCATCATCCATGTCCTGATGAGATTCTATTTTAAGCAAATCTCTTACAGACACTCCTCTAATTGCAGGAGGAGTTTGGAAACTTACGCCAATACCTAATTTAACTCTTTCAGCAGTAGATAATTTAGTAATATCCTGACCTTTGAATTTTATGGAACCCTCAACCACATCGTATTGTGGGAATCCTAAAATAGTTAAAAATAATGTACTTTTACCAGCACCATTTGGTCCTAAAAGAACATGAGTCTCTCCTTCAGCGATTGAAAGATTAACATCTTTTAAAACTCTCTTTCCGGCTACTTCAACAGCCAAATTTTCGATTTCAAGCAACATATAATCACCTTTTATGAATAAAATATGAATTTGTTATACTATAATAAATATGGATTTTATAAAATAAATAGTTAACACTAACTAGTGAAAAAATTACAAAAAAAGCAAAATAAATAAAAAAAGAGTATAACTGAAATTATTCAGTTACAATAATAAATTCACCGACTTTTTCAACTTTAGCGAAAGGAACTAATAATAAGTCGCCATTCCTTTTAGCGCCTTTAACATGAATATTACGGTCACTTTCAATTCTAATAGCGATATCAACAATTTTACCAGTCTTTTCGTTGATGATCAATTCATCCAATACTCCGAGAATACGAGCATTGTTAGTGGCTACCTGATAGTTTTTGATTTCGCTCCATAATTTTTCTTCTCTTTTGGGAATTTGTTTATTATCCATTAAATCACCATAAAAATTATATTAGTTATATAATTATTATAACTTCATTATATTTAAACGTAATATTTGGAATATAACTTTTCTGCAATTTCACTATCCGGAATCGTATTAATATTTAATGCCAATTCAACTTTATCAAGCACCAATTGTGTTTCATCCTGAATGATATTCTCACTTCTAAGAATATTCAAACCTGACGGAACACATCCATTAAACTCATATGAATAGTTCAAGCCCAAATCTTCAAATACTTCAACAGGAACGATAACAGATAATGCATCCTTTTCATTGGCCAAATAATAATTTATGACATAATCTATAGTTTCTGTTGAAATGAATGGCAAATCAGCATTAATGAAAAGCAATATGTCTTCTTTAGATTTCTTTTCGAAGTAATCCAAAATATAGGATAAATCTTTAAGATAATCTTCGCCGGAAGTGTCCAAAATTATAAAGTCATCATTCAATGATTCCAAATATTTTGTGGTTTCCCGGGTATTGGGACTAACTGCAATAACAATTTCATCAATCAATTTAGATGATTTCAGATTGTCAATGACATATTTAATCAAGGGTTTATCATGTAATTTGAAAAGAGGTTTTTCTTCGGGAACTTCAAGCCTGGTTCCCATACCTCCAGCCATCAAAATTGCATAAATCATGACAAACCACGATTATTTAAGCGAACTTTCCGCCCATCATTTTCATACGATCTTTAAGAATACACCTTCCGCCTTGCTTACCTCCAATAGGTACTTTAGGTGTTCCCATTGAGTTCATACAACGGGCCATGATTGCAGAACCTAATGCAAGACCATCCTCAACAAATACCACATTTTCAAATTTATCCTGAACGGCTTCCAAAATAAGTTCAGGCTTGCGTCCGGTAATACCTGCTCTACCGGTGATACCTAAAGCAGAACCTGGAACAATGACATTTTCCTCAAACGCCACATCAAGCACCCTTTTAACAATGTTGGTACTTACATAATCCAGAGTTGAAAGCAAAGTTGGAAGACCATCAGCATCATAGAATTGAGCACCCAACTCCATTAACTCACCAAGCTTGTCACCATTGAATCCGACATCACATCCTATTAATGTAGTTCCCGCATTTTCAGCGGCAACAGGGTCAACCGGCACGGTACCAAATCTTTCAACATCTTTCGGCACTTTAGTGATATTGACCAATTTATGAGCTTCCAGCGCATTGGCTTCAGCCTTTTTGTGGTCTGCCTTTTTCATTGCCTTATCTGAGTATAAATCCAGAGCAGCACCATTTTTCTTATCTATTTTTCCGGAACCTCTTGCTAAAGAGTCGCTAACAACACCTGCAAGGCCTAAAAAGTTACCTACAGTATTTGCATAAGGTTCATTATCATTGACTATACGGCCTGCCAATGTGGAACCGAAATCCAGGGAAACACAAGGATTTCTGTAATCAACATCAGTCCATTTTGCTCCTAACTTAATACCTGCAGTTACAAGTTCCCCTTCCATCTCATTTGCAACAGTTTCCTTACCTTGAGGAGGAACTACACTTACAACAGCACCATCAAACATGATGTTTTCCAGAAGAGAATGTTTTTGAAGTCTTTCCGGAAGCTGTGAAATGGTCATTGCAGGAGACATTTTCCTTGGAGGAATATCAGCTTCAAGACAACCGTCAGCCAAAGCGATAATCAACTGACCCGCTTCTTCAGCAGTTGCAAAACCTGCAGTTACACCAGTGGATCTGACAACAAAGTCCAAGTCCTCATCCTTGTCGACCTGACATTTTTTTAAGGATTCGAGAACAGTATCCCTAATAAGCTCTGTTACGGATTCCTTAGAAAGTTCAATACCCCAAACGGTTTTACCGAACACATCTTCGTTAGGTTTAGGCGGACGTATGTCACGAGTCATTTTGACTGTCTTGTTCAATAGATAGGATTCACTAGTGTTTAAGTTAGTTGCCATTACAATGGACTTTGTAGTAGTGTTACCTAATTCAACAGAAGCAGTTACATAAAAGGTATCTGGCTTTTGAACTGCACCAGGACTTGCAGGACCTGCCCTTTGAGCTCTTAAAGTTGCTAAATTACCTTCTTTAGAATGAGCAATGATAGGTTTAGGACCTTTATTAAAAAGTTTACTTAAAAAAGACATTATCTAACCTCTCCAAAAATATTAAAGTTAAATAATAATATCTTTTTATGATAATATAAATTTTATTAAAAGTTTTTGAAAAAAGTTGAAAAAAAAGAAATAATAGATTAGATGAAATAAATCATCTAATCGGGACCCTTATTATCTATAATAAGTTGTTAATTGGGTGTTCTTCGATAGGTTCGGTACCGATATCTTTTGCTGCTTCAGCAATCATGATATCAGCCATACCACATGCAGGGAATGCGAGTCTTGCGTTTTCGATAGGACCGAAAAGAACGAAGTCTCCTCCAGCCATTTGTTGTACGATGTTTGAACCGATATCACAAACAGGCCATGCTTCTTTGTGTTCTTTTTTGTATCCTCTTAACCAGTCCCATGCGGAAGGTACGTTGTGAATACCAGATCCTACTGGGTATCCCCATTTAGCTTTTACTGCGTAAGAAGTTCTTACAGCAGGTCCTGCACCTTGACCTAATGGAGTTACAGCTACGTCCATCCATGGTTTGGTAATTCCACATTCGTCAGCCATTTCAAGAATACCT
>CADBHR010000115.1 GCA_902794475.1 uncultured Methanobrevibacter sp.
ACTTCCCATTCACAACATAACAATCAGTCCCATACCTTAATAAAAGAGTCGGCAGCATTGCATCAATCGATGACTCTTGAAAAGTTAGCATTGTTGTTGCATCGATTTTACTTATGAATGTTGAACCTGGCTCTTTCGGTTCATGGGTATATATACCATTTACATTTGTTACTATTAAAAGGTTTGCATTTAGGAGGTGGGCGACATATGCCGCAATCGAATCTGAGGTCACATCCCAACTGCATTCAAAGGGGTCCTCTTTTCTTAAAAATTCGGAAACGACAAAAATCGGAGTGAATCCTCCATCGGAAATTTCATGAATATCCTCCACCGTATATGCCAATCTTGCAGAATCCACCTTATCGTTTACAAGTTTGGCGATGATTTCCATGCAATCTATGGCCGTCCAATGGTTGGCTTCATCGCTGAAGTTCATCTCAGAGTCATATCTGCGAATCAGATTGGCAAATTCTCCACCGCCCAAAACTATAAGTGAACCTGTGTTTTCCAACCGCTTTGCCAACTCAATTGCATATTCTGGAAAGAGACTCCCCCCAATTTTCACGACCTGTTTTATGCTCATAATTTCAACCTTGTTTAATTAAAAGTAGCTTCGATTAAATGACGCTTCCCCTACAAAAGTTTCAAATCCCCAGTCACTTCGTCAAGAATTTCATCCTCATCAGGACCAAGTGCCAAAACTGTAACGCTTGATGTAGGTATCTGAGTCCTTCCGGCATCAACCACAAGATAATTGGCAATGCCCTTTTGATCAGCAATCTTTTTAAGTTCAGTCAACTCCTCCAAAGTCTGAACCTTCAAAACCACCTTCGCATAGGCCTCATTTTCCCATTTTCTAATCTTATCGGCCGGTGATTTCTTATATGCTCCAATGGCTCCATGGCAACACTGGGCTGCGATTTTTCCCTTGCGCATCTTTAAATCCGTCCTTACTATCATGACCTGTTTCATCTCATCACCATCAACCAATTTAATTGAACTAAAAAAAGTCTAAAAATTAAATTTATTTACAATTATAAATATTTTTTAAA
Source organism: uncultured Methanobrevibacter sp. (assembly GCA_902794475.1). GTDB lineage: Archaea > Methanobacteriota > Methanobacteria > Methanobacteriales > Methanobacteriaceae > Methanocatella. The sequence goes on from CADBHR010000115.1 coordinate 1,053, forward strand.
AAAAGAGATATATAAATTTGATTGAAAAAAAAATAATAAAAAACTAGAAAGCTCTAGTTTTTTAATCAACTCTGTAGAATACAAATATTAACAGTGCAGCAACAATCACAACTCCAATAATTAACGCTATAATAAATGCATTATCCCCAAAGAAGTTATTATGAGCCGGAGGAGTGACATTTGTATGATTAGTTGTGTTTGTCACATTATGTGTATGATTGGTTGTGTTTGTCACATTATTAGTTGGATTAACACTTCCATCTGAGCTGCTTTCGGAACTGTATGTCGGTTGATCATATGAATAAGAGTATGAACTTTGACTGTAACCAGAACTGGAGCCTGAATTTGAACCTGAACTGGAATCTGCCTGTGAATCTTGAGCAGTATTCTGGCTTGAAGAATCAACCGGAGCCTCTGAAGATGCCTCTGAAGATGTATCTGAAGACTGGGCAGATGAATCTGATGAAGAAGAAGTACCAGATGATGAACCTGAACTATCAGGTGCTCCTTGACTTCCAGATTCTGCAAAAACAATTCCAGAAGCTGAAATTATTAAGACAAATACTAAAAGTAAACCTAAAATTTTATTGATTTTCATTTAATCACCAAAATTAACTTATATAATTTAATTATGAATTTATTACTTAAAACTTTTACCATATCTGTGTCAAAAATGTAGACAAACTGTAATTCAACCAAAACAATTGATGATGTAAAAACTGTTTTTTGGCAAATTTTGCAATAGTTTAATTAAATAGAATAAACATAATTATTAATGATTATATTTTTAAGGAGATTATAATGAGTCGTATATCAATTTTAGACAAAGACAGGTGTCAACCTAAAAAATGTGATTACCTTTGCATACACTATTGTCCGGGCGTCAGAATGGACGAAGACACAATAGTTGTAGACGAAGATACAAAAAAACCGTTGATATCTGAAGAATTATGTGAAGGGTGCGGTATCTGTACTAACCGATGCCCATTTGATGCTATTTCAATCATAAACTTGCCAGAAGCTGCAGGCGAACCGATCCACAGATTCGGACAAAACCAGTTTGAACTGTTTGGACTTCCGAATCTTGAGGCAGGAACAGTTTTGGGACTTCTCGGTCCAAACGGTATTGGTAAGTCCACAATCATGAATATCCTATCAGGAAGTCTGATTCCAAACTTCGGAGACTTTGAAAACAAGCCTGAAAACTGGGATGCAGTGATTGACTTTTACAGAGGATCATCACTTCAGAAATACTTCCAGGACCTGTCCGAAGGCAACATCAAGACCATCCTGAAACCACAGATGGTGGACAAGCTTCCGAAAGTTGTAAAGGGCAAGGTGAAAGACCTGCTCGGCAATGTCAATGAGCGTGACAAGCTTGAATATGTTACAGAGGAACTGCAATTGGAAAACGTTCTGGATCGTAAGATGGAAAACCTGAGTGGAGGAGAGCTTCAGAGGGTTGCAATAGCCGCAACCGTATTGAGGGAAGGGGATTTCTACTACTTCGACGAACCTACATCCTGGCTTGACGTGTCACAAAGGCTGAACGCAGTTAAGGTAATCAGATCACTTGCCGAAGAGGGCAAAAGCGTGCTTGTCATTGAACACGACCTCGCTACCCTTGACGCACTGTCCGACAATATCCACATTTTATACGGGCAGCCGGGAGGATATGGTGTAGTATCCGGAAGAAAAGGAGTTCGTTTAGGTATCAATGCATATATCAACGGATTTTTAGCTGAAGAAAATGTCAGAATCAGAAGAAATCCTATCGAATTCACAATAAGACCTCCAACACCTGAAGACGAAGGGGATGCACTTGCAAGCTATTCCGACCTGTCAAAGGAATATGACGGATTCAGTCTGACTGCCGATGGTGGTGAAATATTCTATGATGAAATCGTCACAGCATTCGGGTCAAACGGTATCGGTAAGACAACATTCGCCAAAATACTTGCCGGAGTGGAGGAACCGACAACCGGAGAGGTTGACGAGGAGGTCACAATAGCATATAAACCCCAATACATCGTTTCAAACTTCGAAGGAACTGTAAGCGACTTTTTATTCATGAACGCTCCAAGTTTCGGATCCAAAATCTTTGAAAGCGAAATAATGAAACCTCTGACACTGGATGAAATGCTTGACAAGCCTGTCAAAGGTCTAAGTGGTGGGGAGCTTCAAAGACTGGCGATAGCCGCAACACTGTCAAAAGATGCTGAAATCTATCTTTTCGACGAGCCGACAGCATTTCTTGATGTTGAGCAAAGGCTGATAGCCGCAAGAGTCATACGCAAGATGGTTGAAAGCCAAAATGCAGCATCACTTATTGTAGACCATGACATCGTATTTATTGACTACATCTCCGACAGGGCAATGGTATTCGACGGAACACCGGGTCTCAACGGTCATGCATCAAAGCCAACTGACTTAAGAAATGCAATGAACGAGTTTTTAGGAAACCTTAACATCACCTTCAGAAGAGATAAGGAAACCAAAAGGCCAAGGGTAAACAAGCTCGACAGTTACAAAGACCGTGAGCAAAAAGAAAAAGGAGAATATTACTATCTCTCCGATTAAATTTCATCCCCATCACCATTAATTAAAAAAAAGGAGTTATTAAAGAAGAGGAGAAAAACTTTAATAACTTTAACAATTTAAATAATTACGCATTGAACCACCCATCCTATAGAGGATGGGGATTCCTGAATTTTTTCACTTAATAATGGTTAATTTAAGTATTTTTTCAGGCTATCCCCAATAAACGAATCATTTAAAGATACAAATGAGTTTACCAAGATAATTAAAATATGTTTTTAACTATCTTTCTAAGATTACTGATCAACACAATAATCTTAGAAAGATAATTAAGATAGAGTGTAAATAGCCCTGACGGCTATTTACATAGTTATATGACCTAATTTATATTGAGTATGGACATATAAAAATTATCAAACTGAGGTAAAATTTGATAATCTATACTATAATAATTAGTAATAACCATATAAATGTTATTAAAGTATTACTCTTCAATTTAAGCTTTAAATTAAAAAAATACCATTAATTATTCATTAAATAAGTCCAATGGTAAAAATTAATTTGAATTATGTAAAAAAAACATTCTTGCACCCCTTGTTTGAAAAAGATAATAACATCAAAAATTATTAGAATTACCTTAAAATAAAAAATAATGAAATGTAATCCTTAAATAATTGAAAAATTAAATTATACCCAACATTTAACAAAACCAATTGAATTTTAGTTCAAATTAGATATAATTTCTTCAAAATAATTAAATAAAAATAGTAATACTTTTTATAAAAATAATACTATTAAAAATAATATTTTATTAAAAATAAGTAATAAATATTTTATAAAAAAATAGCTATTAAAGACGTGAGGAGAAGATTGCTTTAATAGCTATTGTAGACAGTGAAAGAAACCCATATGTAATTATACAAATCTCTTTTTTTATTAATTATCCTATATTGATGGAGAAAAATAAGCAATATCGATTGGTTATGCCAACAACCAATATTGCTCGGCTAATGATGAATTATCAACATAAAGATAATTAATCGAAAAACAGTCAAAATATTCTCTATTTTAACTATTTTTCTAACATTAGTGAGCGACCCACTAATCTTAGAAAGACAGCTAAATAATGAAAGTAAATAGCTAAACAGCTATTTACAATCATAATATGGCTTGACTATTTTTACTCTATTCTAATTCTAATGGCCCTAATTTTGTGAGAGTTTTATGGAATTCTTCCATTGTTCTTTGGAATTTTTCACCTTCAGACGCTGAAATCCATTCATGACGGAATCTTTCTTTTTCAATTCCAAACTCTTCAAGAATATCCTCTACGATTTTTGATCTTCTGGACCATTTGTAGTTACCTGCATCATAATGGCAGTCACCAATATGACATCCTCCTACAAACACACCGTCGGCACCTTCCTGGAATGCCTTGAATATCATGGAAGGATTGATTCTTCCGGAGCACATTACACGAATGATTCTGATGTTTGGAGAATATTGCATACGAGCAGTCCCTGCAGTATCCGCACCACCATAACAACACCAGTTACATAATAAACCTACAATTTTTAAATCATCTGCCATCAAAATCACCTCTATAATTCTGTTTTTTCTGGACTGTATAATCGGACATACGTCATCACATTGACCACAGTCCACACAGCTGAAACTCATGTGGGACAATCTTACACCCTGGAAAGCAATTGGAACCGGTGGAATATTAGCTTCATCCTTAAAGTAAGGCTTGTTCAATTCACAGTTTTCAAAGCACCAGCAAATCGGACATACATCACGGCATGCATAACAGCTGATACAGCGGCTCCATTCAGTCATTTCACTGACTGTAGGGTAAGTGGCATCCTGATTCTTTTTGGCCATCTTGATCATGATGTTTTCAACTTTTGACCTTCCTTCAACAGCAGCGTCAGAAGGAGACTTGGTTTCAAGAATTCCTGCCTTTTTAGCACCATCTATCAATTCCTGACCTTTTTCATCATTGATTTCAATGAATGTCCAACCGTCTTCTGCACCCCAATTTCCACAGGCGATATTTGCCTTTCTTGGGATTTTCACATCACATCTTTGGCAGTTGTTACGACGACCATATCCTTCATTTTCAAGGTCGTGGATTTTCACAGCCTCTTCTGAGCCGTCAGCAAGTTCAATGATGAATTGACCCTTGTCAATTTCCTCGCTTACAACATCATCAGGATTGGCTTCGTAGAACAAGTCAATCATTTTTCTGCCGCTGACTGGTGATACAGTTCCACCACAGTTCAAACCAATCATGTAAATGTTATCCCTGTTAATTTTATGTCTTGTTATAAGCTCTTCAACGGCTCTCATGTCACATGGCTTGACTGTAAATGCAACTTTTTTATCGATGAAATATTTTTGAACAAGATCCCCTATCATTGTTGGAGCACAATGGTAAGACCCTGCAGTTTTTAATAAATCCTCTGAATCGGTTACGAAAACCGGAAACGCATCATAAACATCATCCTGAGGGCTTAATGCTAAAACACCATCAACCAATCCTTCATCAAGTAAATATTTAAGAATACTTGTTACAGCTCCTCCACATTCACCTGCTTCAAGAATTTCATTATTTTGAGATTTTGCTAAAACATAACTCATATTATCCCCTCTATTTGTTTAACTCCTCAATAACTTCGACAATACTTAAATTGTCAGATTCAATGACTGAACTGAAATTTTGCTCATCGCCCATTGCATTGACAAAAGATCCGTCCTGTTCCAACCATGATTTGACAGGAACTACAATGTCTGCAATTTCGGTAGTGTCATTTTCGCAACATGCAAAACTGATGATTTTTGAGATTCTGCCAAAATCATAATCAAAATCCTCTGTAATATCATCATTGAAAACCAAAAGCAGTTTAGTGTTATCAAACAATTCAATCATTTCATTGCCTGATTTCGGATCAACGATACCTAAAGCACCTTTTGTATTAGGTTTGCTGAAAACAGGTAAAACCTTACAGCTTAATGATTCCAATTTATCCAAATCGTCAGCCTCATCAACATAATTAAATACAACAACTGAAGAATCATCAATTTCACCAGCGAATTTATCTAAAAATTCCTGAACGGATGAAGTGGATGTTTCATCTGCAATGTTGAAAGTGACTGCATTTTCATTTTTGCTCAAGGCATAAATTTTAGCATCATTCTGCTTTGCATGAACAATCCTTCTTCCAATCAATGGATTTTCATACAGCAAATCACCGATTGCAAACACTTTTCCTGCACCTGCAATCTCATCATATGAAGCAACATCCTCAAAACTTTTCAAGTCATTAGCATAAAATCCGATATTAAAACCTTTGGATTCAGCGAAAGCTTTAATCGCTTCAATTTCTTCAACAGTATCATATCCTGAACAGATTACGGATACTTCTGATGAATCACAGGATTTAATTTCCTTTAAAGCGTCTGCAATTGCCTTATCAGAATCGATATCTTCAAATTTGCTTTCACAGCATTCAATGGAATTTCTTCCATTCAAACAGTTTTTACCGGCATTAACCGGATGTCTTTTATAGGGAAAGGTCCCAACAATTTCTTCACCATCTAAAATCACATTTATACCACAACCAACACTACATGAAGGGCATAACGTGTGTTTAATTTCAAACATAATTCTCACCAAATCTTTAAAAAGCAGCATTCATATTTACTGCAGAATTTGTATCCTCTTTCAATAGCTCATAATTTGATTGCCTGGTTAATGAAATCATATCCATTAACATAGTGCATGCGTGATGGAAAACAATTTGAGAACATTCCTGCTGGAGGAACTCTTCAAAAATGTCCAACCTGATTAATCCTTCAACCTTGAAATTTAAATTTAGGCATTCAGCGGATTTTAAAACTATATTGTAGTTCACATTCCTTTGATCAGTATTGGTATACTCAACTGACCAGTCAATATCCAAATTCAAATTCGCATTTTTGGGATTGTGATTTTCTCTAATCATTGCTATTTTTTCTACAGTAATTTCCACACTACTCTCTCCAATTATTATTAAAATAATCTCCAAATTATTCAAATTAACAAATTAATTAAAATAATCTATATAATTTAAGTAAATTAAGAAAAATAAACTATTTAATAAATAAACTGATGAAAATAACAAACCAATTTTATAAAATAACTATTTTAACCGAGTTTTCAATGAAAATTAATAATTTATAAAATCATTTAAATACAAATAATATTGAAAAAAGAGAATAAAATGTTTAGTTGAATCAAATTAAGAAAAATATAACCTTTATTTTTGAAAATAAGTAATTAAATTAAATTTAAGAAGAAAAATATAATAAAAAGGTTAAAGAAAAAATAGTAATACTTTTTATAAAAATAATACTACTTGCAAACATAATTTTTTATAAAAAATTATTACTAAACTATTGTTAAGGCATTTGGAACTTTTTTCAGGATGCTTTCTCTGACGGGAATCATTGTTGATGATGCGATTGAAAAGTCCGCACTATCAGATGCTGCATTATCATCCTTTTCAGCAATGATTGTGGCATTCAAAGCATCTTGAAGATTATTGACAGTGTTTTTCAATACCCAGTCGTCAACATCAGAGATTATGATTTCATCAACATACCTATCCAATTCGTTTGCAATAACCCATGAGATAAACCTTCCCCCATGCAATGAGATAACATTTCCGCGAGCCAATTCAACAATATCGCTTAGGGTATGTTTCAATTCGATATTCTGATACATCCTTGAGTTGACCAAAGTTGCCCAATGGGCATCTCCAACATGATATGATCCGATTTTCCTAGGATATACATATTCAGGTCCGGCAATCTTGACAGCTGTTGCCAATGACAGCAAATCATGCTTTTGAACTGGAAGGCCACGATTCGGAAATTCCTCATTGATGATTTGTATGATTCTTGGAAGTCCGAATTTACCCCTTCTGGCAGTGCCAGGCTCATATCCGCACATATATCCATGATGGTTTTTAGGAAACCCTGTAATGACCATATTCAGTCCTGTTCTCAAACCTGCCCTGACTTCATGTTCATAAGCCCCATTGGTTGCCACCACCTTACCAGGGGACAGTATCCTTGCAGCGGCAATCGTCTTTGCAAAGCTTTCAGTTGTGTTTTCGCATCTGTTAAATGGACCTCCCTCAACAACAATGACATCTGCGCCTATCTCAATGGATTTTTCAAATCCGGTTATGACCTCATCATAGCCATCACCAACAAACATTATGGATTCAAGGCCCCTGCCATATTTTTTAGCCAGCTGTGCAATGTCTTCCGCTTCCCTCAATGGAGCTGCATGTCCGTCACCAGTCTGTTCGCAAGTGACATTTACCGCAACGGATGATGACAGTTTAACCCATTCCTCCTTATCATCCTTCTGTTCCAGTTCCTTATCAATCAAGCGCTCATGAATCCTTCCCCTAGGACATTCAGTAAATGCAGGGCCTTTGTTATAGCATTCACCTCCGCATCCACTAATGTTTTTTGGAAGTCTCATAGCGCCGTTTTCACCGAAATGATCCAAATCAAGGGGAACGTCAACAATCTCATGAACCTTCTGCATAACTTCAAGACCAGTCATTCCGAATTTTTCGCCTATGTCTGAAAACGCATAGGCACAGATATGAATTGGAGCGCCAATCATATCTGACAAGCGACAGTTGCCCAGCAAATCCATTATCTCCAAATCAGAGGCACATGTTCCAGCAACCACTTCAGTCAAGTCGCAGCCCAAAGGAAACCTTTTAAATTGCATTCCTAATTTCATTGTCTCTTCTAGGGACAGTTCTGAAATCGCATCAACGACAGATGTCACATCCTTGTCCATTTTCGATATTTGAATTGCGGCATCATCATCATGAACCGCTTTTTTTATTAAGTCATACATGAAATTTTACTCCAAAATTAATTTATCTAATATATTTTCAGTGAAATCATCAATAAATAAGTTTCGATTTAGGTAAACCTAAAACATCATTATATTAATTATAATAGAAAATAAAAAGTATTACTAAACTTAATTAAAATAAAAAAATAGTAATAACAGTATTACTAAAAATAAAAAAATACTATAAAAAATAATACTAAAAAAAGAGTAATAACAAGTTTTAAATAGTACGATATTTTAAATTATATTTATTACTGCATGGAATAAAACTACCATAATTTTTATTACTCGATGAGTATGCTCGTTGAGTCTCCATGCAGTAAAACTTTTTAAATAGTTTCAACTATTATAAAAGTTCATTAAAATAAGGAGACAAAAGAATGGTACTTTCTAAATTAAAAGAAAAATTTGGAAACCATGAAAACAAAGGAGGCAAAAAAATGAAAGTAGCAATTTTAGGTGCAGGATGTTACAGAACACACGCTGCAAGTGGAATTACATTTCAATGACTCACTCAACCATCGAAATGGGTGCAGAATTATTAGAATTAGCTGGCGTAGATGAAGTAGTCGTATCCGACCCAATTTTTGACGGAGACTTTGTAGTAGTAGATGACTTTGATTACGCAGAAGTAATTGCAGCACACAAAGCAGGAAACCCAGAAGATGTAATGCCTGCTATCAGAGCAAAAGTAAACGAATTAGCTGAAACCGTACCAAAACCAGCTAAAGGTGCTATTCACTTTACTCACCCTGAAGACTTAGGCATGAAATGTATTAACGATGATTCCGAAGCAGTAGCAGACGCTGACTGGGTAATGACTTGGTTACCAGAAGGCGGTATGCAACCTGACATCATCAAAAACTTCGCTGATGACATTAAAGACGGTGCAATCGTAACCCACGCATGTACCATCCCTACTCCTGGATTAAACAAAATCTTCGAAGACTTAGGTAAAAACGTAAACGTAGCTTCCTACCACCCAGGTGCTGTACCTGAAATGAAAGGACAAGTTTACATTGCTGAAGGTTTCGCTGACCAAGCTGCAATAGACACTTTAGTAGACTTAGGTCAAAAAGCAAGAGGATCCGCATTTACTTTACCTGCTAACATGGTTGGTCCAGTATGTGACATGTGTTCAGCAGTTACCGCTATTACCTACGCAGGTCTTTTAGCATACAGAGACACAGTTACTCAAATTTTAGGT
>CADBHR010000116.1 GCA_902794475.1 uncultured Methanobrevibacter sp.
AGGTAAATATATCCAATATACTGGAGATATAGGTCTTAACGGTAAAGGTAACCTTTACTTAGATGCTGAAGCTAACAAAGAAAAATTAGCTACTTACGGTGAATTAGACGACGAATATACTTCAATCAGAGAATACAGGAATTTATAATTCCTTTCTCTTTTTCTTTTTTTTTAAGGCGATATTATGGTAGAAGAAGTACAAATGACAGTTGAAGACGCAATTGAATACGTCAGAAACGAGGTAAAAGTTGGAGATGTTTTGGAAATTTCCTATAATCGTATTTATGCTCCCGGTGATGTTTTAGGTTTCACTGAAGAAGATGAAGAAACCGGTGAAGGTTTCAGAGTCGGTTTGCAATTAAATGGTGAGATTTTAAATCAGGCAGTTGAAATAGACTTCAAAGAGATTGCCGATGATTTAATCGAAATGCGCCATATCAATGACGAAAAAGAACTGGTCATTGAAATACTTTAAAATCTCTTTTTTTCTATTAATTTTTTCTTTCAGGTTTTTCCACGGAAAAATAATTTTGTTCGTAACTATACAAACTTTATAATCTGTCCATTTTTTCGAAAGGCATAAGCTTTTCAAGGGCTTTTACCTGAATTGGAATACCGCTTTCCTTTACAGCTCCGATTGAATTGAGTCCTCCTCCTGTGATGACTCCGAAATTGTAGTTGTCTACCTTTGAGTTGTAGACCAGTTCCCTAGGTTTTCCGATTTTGTATATGGAAAATCCGATATTGTTCAGAATTTCGAGAATTTCAACCGCATGGTCCCTTGATATGTATGGGATTTCCTTTACGCTTGCCAGTACCTTGTTAGGGCCGTTCTTTCCGGTAATTGAGGTCATGTTCTTTGATAAAAATATCTTATGAGGGTCCAGTGTTGTTCCGTTGTATGAAATCAGGTCTATGAACAGTGGCGGTTCGGTCAGCTCAAGCAGTCCGCTGTATGTAGGGTTGCTCATGATTCCATTGTTTATAAGAATTCCATCAATGCTCAGGCTGCAGATTGTAGCTATTCCAACCAGATCATCATTTTCCGGATGTTCGACAAGTTTGTAGTACGGATTGATGTATTTTGGGGAATTGTTGTATGTGTCTTCCATGACGGACAATGCCTTGTCTATGTTATTCCGGTTCACGTATGAGACATTGGCAATGATGTCTCCTTTCTGCTTTTCAACATCAAAGTTGACCTGCTGAATAAGATTAAGTGATTTTGAAAGGACAAGGGAGATCTTTTCTGCGCTGTCATTTGTAGGTGGATGCAGTGGCGGGAACATTTCTGAGGTTATTGGCTTTAGGGTGTCGAAATCCTGAAGGGTTTCACCTATGTTCAAATCAATGTCTTCTCCCATTTCTTTGACTGCACAGAATGGAGTTATTCCTCCTATTATTGCTATTCCAACCATTCCATCAGGAACGGGCAATCCTAAAAGGTCTTGGCCTTCTTCGGATATTCCTATGACTCCTCCTATTCCTATATTGATTAGTTCCTTGATGATTCCGATTGTCTTTTCCCGTGCAATTCCGGGTATTAGCCTGAAGTTTGCCGGAATCAGTCCGGTTCCCTTTGTTATCACATCAAGAACTGATGTCAAATCTGAGTTTGCAAATGCATCCAGAGGTGTTACAGATGTCTTTTTGTAGGATATTATTTCCGTAAACTTAATCGGACGGTTGTTTTCTATTTTAAGGAGCCCTCCATATTGGGGCTGTGTCGGAATCCCTTCATTCAGGAGTATTCCGTCTATTGTTGTTCCGCATATTGTGGTGACTTCGATTTCGCCAGTGATTTTATCTTCATTTATATTAACGTAAGGACTAACAGAAAGACCACCTTTGTATATTTCTTTCATTATATTGATCGATTCTTCATTATAAATGGTTGAAGTGTTGACAACGACATTTCCCTTCTGTGTCATATATGTGAAGTCAGTCAAATAAATCATTTCTTCAAATTTTGAATAGATGAAATCGACCTGATCATAAATCAGTCCCTTTTCAAGCTTTTCACGGCCCAAATCTGTAATGACCCTTCCGGCATAACCTTTCTTTTCGGTATATCCCTTCTCATCTAGGATTTGCATATGATATCTGACGGCACGCTCTCCCAGATTAAATCCTTTTTCCTTCAGCTCATCAGCTATCACCTTTGAGCCGGTAGGCTGGTCCTGTTTAGCAAGCACTCTAAGAATTTCAATCATCCTATATTCAGATTCGGACATAAAAAGCACCTAAAATAAAAGATGGATATTTGGATTTAGATGTCCAAATACTTTCTTTGCTCGTATCCAAATACCTGAACACGATATTCGTCCCATTCCTGATATTTGAGTTCAAGGAACTTTTCGCTGACATGAGGGCCAAGTGCATTCAATATGAGAGGGTCCTCTTCAAGGGAGTGATAAGCTTCCCATAAACTTGTAGGCAGGACTTCAATTCCTCTTGATTCCCTTTCCTCTTCGCTCATGCTGTAGATATCGTCCTCTACAGGTTCTCCAGGGTCAATCTTGTTTACGATTCCGTCAATACCTGCTTCCAGCATTACTGTAAATGCGAGATATGGGTTACATGCAGGGTCAGGTGACCTGTACTCGATACGGGTTGCCTTTCCACGTGCTGCAGGCACTCTGATTAGTGCAGATCTGTTTCTGAAACCGTATGCCATGTATACAGGTGCCTCATAGCCAGGAACCAGACGTTTGTATGAGTTTACAATAGGGTTTGTGATTGCTGTGATTGCAGGGGCGTGCTTAAGCAATCCTCCCATGAAATGAATTGCATCCTTTGAAAGGCCGGTTTCTGAATCTGGGTCTGAGAAAAGGTTCTTGTCACCTTTGAAAACTGACTGGTGACAGTGCATTCCACTTCCGCTCACGCCAAAGAAAGGTTTAGGCATGAATGTCACTCTGTAGTCCATTTGGTCAAAGGTAGCCATATTGTCTACAATCGCTTTGATAGCCTGTTTGAATGTGATTACTGCATCTGCAGTCTTGAGAGCATCCTTGAACTTGAATGCGATTTCGTTTTGGCCGGGTGCCACTTCGTGGTGGGATGCCTCGACTTCAAAGTCAAGGTCTTCAAGGTTTAGGGTCAGCTCACGTCTGAAGTCAGGCCCTTTGTCCAAAGGTTCCACATCAAAGTATCCCGCTTCGTCGTATGGCATAGGGTATCCGTTTTCGTCAATGTCCACAATGAAAAATTCCGGTTCAGGTCCGATGTTGTATTGAAGTCCCCTGTCGGCAAGGTGTGCCAGGGACTTTTTGAGAACTCCCCTAGGGTCTCCTATGAATGGTTTTCTGTCGGCGGTCCATACGTCACAGATGAATCTGCAGGTTGCGGACTCTTCAGGCCTCCATGACAGTCTGGAGTATGTGTTTATGTCCGGCTTTAGGACAAGGTCACTTTCATTGATTCCAACAAATCCTGCGATTGATGATCCGTCAAACAGCATTCCTTCATTGAATAATTCGCTTATGTCGTCCTTTCCGTTAAATGGAATGACGATATTTTTTACGGTACCGTTAATGTCAACAAATTGCAAGCGGATAAACTTAATGTTGTCCTCTCTCATCTGTTCTGAAATTCTTTCAATTTTTTCTTCTGGGATATCGCTCATTAAAATCAAGCTCCAATAATATTAAATAATCGGAAAACATCTTCCTATCAAAAATATATTTCCATTTCGTCGTATATAAACTTTTATATATTTTTGCATTCTTTTATTTTTATTATATCTATGTTTAAGTTTTATTTTTTAAAATAAACGAATTTTAATTAGTTTAAAAGTTTTTATTTGCATGTTCAATTTCATTTAAAAAAAGAGAAAAAATTTGATTTTTTAATTTTAAATTAAATCAAAAGTGGTCGAATTCATCTCCGAAGTATTCATATACCTTTTCAAGCTCTTCAGGAATGTTTATCATTTGTGTGCAGAAGGGTATGCACTCTCCACAGTCAACACAGCAATCGGCTCTTGCATCCTCATCAATAAGTGAGAAATATTGCATCGCACTTGCCTTCGGATTGTCCATCATGTGAGCAATGTTGTATTCGGTAAAGCAGTTAATTATGTCCACTCCGTGAGGGCATGGCATGCAGTATCCGCATCGGGTGCATCTGTTTCCGAGATATGTCCTGTATGTCCTTGCAACTTCCCTGATGAGTTCCTGGTCGTTATCGGATATGGTGTCTATTTTTGAAGCTATCTCGATGTTTTGCCTGACCTGCTCGAGGCTTGTCATTCCGCTGAAGACGCAATCCACATCATTCCTGTTCCACAGGTACTGCAGAGCCCACTCGACAGGTGTCCTTTTGCTTTCGGCCTGATTCCATAAGTTCTGAATTTCCTGAGGAATGTTTTGAACAAGCCTTCCACCTCTTAAAGGCTCCATGATCATGCTTCCCACACCGATGTCCTTGAGATAGTCAAGCCCCATGATTCCTGACTGGTAATACTCGTCAAGATAGTTCATCTGGGTCATGGCGACCTCCCATTTAGGATATTCATCAAGGATTTCAATGAAGTAGTCGACTTCAATGTGTGATGAAAAGCCCACATGCTTCACCCTTCCGTCCGATAGGACATCATCGAGAAAATCCAACACGTCCAGGTTCTTTACTTTCTCCCAGTCCGGAACGGTCAGTGAATGAAGAAGGTAAATGTCAATATGATCGGTTTGAAGCTTTTCGAGCTGTTCTGTGAGATAGCGCTCAAAGTCTCCCTTTTCCTCTATCGCCCATGACGGGGATTTGGTCTGCAGAATTATCTCATCCCTTAATGTGTTTTCTGTGAGAAATTCGCCTAGAAACTTTTCACTCTCGCCGTTTCCGTCCAGATCCTCTGAATGGTAGGGGTAAGCTGTATCTATTATGTTGACTCCGTTTTCAATAGCATATTTCAACATTTTTGACGCTTCGGTCTTGTCGATATCGGCATTGTTCGCTTTGGTTGGAAGTCTCATTGTTCCAAAGCCGAGCCTTGAAACTTCAAGGTCGGTCTTTCCAAGTCTGTTATATATCATTTCAAATCCTCAGTGTTATTTTGTAAAAAAAACTATAAAATTGTTATGATTTGAAAAATTGCCTTTAAAAAATAGTATTTAGATGGATATATTCCTGGGATTTAGGATGCCGGGGGCGGGATTCGAACCCGCGATCTCACGGTATCCCAGGAATAAGCTAGAGCACATTACATTTAAAGTTTTTGTTTTTTGGGGAATTTTTTGTGATGAGTGGAAATCTTTTAGAAAAATAAATTAACTAGCAAGTCATTTTCATCACTTCATGCACCGCAAAAAAGTAATATTTAATAACCTACAAATTAAATATTTAAACATTAATAAAATTTTTATTGAGGATATTATGAGTAAAGTAAAAGACATGGCACTTGCTCCTGAAGGAGTTAGAAAAATCGAATGGGTTCAAAAACACATGCCTGTTTTGGAATCCATCAAAAAGGAATATGAAGAAACCCAACCGTTCAAAGGAATTACAATAGGATCATGCTTACACCTTGAACCTAAAACCATCAACTTAGGTTTGACATTGATGGCCGGTGGAGCTGAAGTCGCAATGACCGGATGCAACCCATTATCCACTCACGATGATGCAGTTGCAGGTGCAGCCGATTTGGGCCTTAACGTTTACGGATGGAGAGAACAGGATGATGAGGAATACTATCAGACCATCAATATGGTTCTTGACCACAAGCCTGACATAATCATTGACGACGGAGCGGACATGATTATGGTGCTCCACAACGAAAGGACTGAACTTTTAAAGCACATCAAAGGTGCATGTGAAGAAACCACTACCGGTGTTCACAGGCTTCAGGCAATGCATGCTGACGGCGCATTGAAATTCCCTGTAATTGCAGTAAACGATGCATACACCAAATACCTCTTCGACAACCGTTACGGAACAGGACAGTCAAGCTTCGATGCAATCATGGGTACCACCAATATGGTGATTGCAGGAAAAACTGTAGTTGTCTGCGGTTACGGATGGTGTGGTCGTGGATTGGCTTTAAGGGCAGCAGGTCTTGGTGCTGATGTAATTGTCACAGAAGTCGATCCGATTCGTGCACTTGAAGCAAGAATGGATGGATACCGTGTAATGACCATTCGCGAAGCTGTAAAACAGGCTGATTTGATTATTACCGTTACAGGAAATGCTGACATCATCTGTGGAGATGACTTCAAATACATGAAGGACGGATGTATGCTTGCAAACTCCGGACACTTCAATGTGGAAATCAACCGCCCTGACCTTGAAGCAATTTCAACTGAAGTCAAAGAGGTACGTGAAAGTATTGAAGAGTTCACCACCAAAGACGGACGCAAAATTTATCTTTTGGCTGACGGACGTTTGGTTAACCTTTCAGCAGCACGTGGACAAGGACACCCTGCTGAGATTATGGACATGAGCTTTGCAGTTCAGGCATTGTCCGCCAAACACATCTTGGAAAATGACTTGCCTGTAGGCGTTACCAAAGCTCCTGATGAAATCGACTACACCGTAGCAAGTATGAAACTTGATGCTATGGGTATTGAAATCGACTCATTGACTGACAAACAAAAAGCTTACATGGCAAATTGGCAAGAAGGAACATAGGTTCCTTCCAAACTATTTTTTTATGTCCTATTTCAGATACATCGACAACGGCAGGGGGCCAACCAAACTCTTCATTGGCGGTGTCCATGGAAATGAGGGATTGACCTCTCTGAAATTTTTGAAGCGCATTGACATTGATGATCTGTCTGGCGGACAATTCTATTTCTATAATTTCGACAAGACCGAATATATCTCAACCATCAAAAGAGAATATTACGAATCAGAACTCGGATTGAAGATTTTGGACTTGATTGGCGAGCTTCAGCCTGACTTCTATACCGAGCTTCACTGCTACAACCTAAAGAACTATGAAAAACTGACTTCAATGGAAAGGTACAGGCAAACCGGAATTCCTCCATTGATAAAGCTTGGAAATCATGTACTTGTTTCATCGGTATCCCCTCTAATCAGGATGACTTATTTTACAACAGAAACTGTCTGCAAAACTTTGGAATTTCCATGTTTTGAAAAATTGACTCCCGAAATCATTGACAAATATGATTTTGATAAGGATCTGGCCATTGAAACCTATGAGGATTTGCTCAAACTGATTTTAAGGTCACCTTCACGTGAACACTTTGAAAAGGAAATGATGAAAAGTCACAAAGAGCAGGTTCACTTGGCCATGAGATATGCAGAAAAAGTTTTCGGCAGCGATTTCCCGCCTTATTAAGTATTGATGGTTTCCGGGTTATGTGGTGGTGAGAAACCATCAACACCAGGGATTCTATAAAATATATTGAATAAGTAAAACGGCTTTCACCATCCCCTTGACAGCTGCCATTTTTAAAGTGTTTTTTGTACAATCTGGGGTGTGTGGTGGTAGATTGTACGGGATATATCCAATATTTAGAATCCTAATTATATTATTTTCAAACTAGTATTTAAATTATATGGGTGATGTTGAATATATGGGATATTACTGGATATCTGCAATGTTATCTTAAAAATTATATATTTTTTTATCATCATCTTTAAATTTTCATGGCGTTTGTTCAAAACCATGCGTCAAGGCTTCCCTGTGATGAATTCAGGTTTTTAAGTCTGTCTGACGCTTTGGATACGCGTTCTTCTGAAAATCCGTGCTCGTAACATAAAAATTCTATAATCTTATCCTTTTGCGGTTTTTCCCATTTAATTTTATAATCGGTATTGACATTATGCTTTAGGAATATGTCTCTTACTTCTTCAAGGTCATGTGAGGATTCTTTTTGAAGTTCAGCCAGTTTTTCTTCCAGTTTTCCGTTATGGGCCAACTTAAGTGCTGTCTTTGCGCCCACTCCCTTAAGTCCTTCACAAAAGTCGGTGCCTATCAGGATTCCCATATCGACCAGCTGCTCTCTTGTAATATTCAATTGCTTCAATACCTTGTCCAGCTGGTAATATTCAAGATTTCCTAGGTTTGATGAAACAGCAAGGTTTCTAACAACCCTTTTAGCACCAAACAGCAGGCAATCATAATCCTGTGATGCGACTGCATACGCATCACCGTTTGCCACCAGATATGCGGCCTGTGCCTCTCCTTCGCCCTTTGCCTCGACATATGGTATTCCCATATATGTCAATAGCTTTTTTGATGACTCTATTATTTCCGGTGATAGCTTTGATGATCTCATTGCAAACTTGCGGGCCTTTTCGGTGTCTCCTTCCTTCAGGGCTTCCTTGTAGATTTGCTCTGCTTCATCTCTAACTTCCCGCCTTTTTGCCTGGGTTTCGCTTTTAAGTTCAGGTGCCTTTCCGTCAAAGATATAGATTGGTTTTATATCCTTTTCGACCATTGCGGAGTTTCTGTATAGGATTCCACTTAAGTGTGATGTGACATTTCCGTTTTCATCGCTAAGCGGCCTTCCGTCCCTTTGCCTGATTGTTGAGAGGAACTGGTAAAGCGTATTGAATGCGTCAATTGACACGACCCTTCCTTCAAGGTCCTTGAAGGCAATTGATTCCGGCTCCACTATATCCTTAAGCTTAACACCCATATTTACACCTACATCTTGTCTGAAAAATAGCTGATTGGGAATGATTCCTTGGTCCATAGGGTTACTTCTTCATTTTCTATGACAACATAGTTTCGGGATATGAAATCCTCGCTTGTCTTGAAAAGTTCCTTTAGGGTTGCATTAGGTTTTTCAATGTAAATGTGCTGTATTTCACGCCTGCTTTCAACCTTATATTTTTTTAACAACTTGCCCAATGGTATTTCCCCATCTATGATGTCCTGGCGCGCTTCCTCTTTGCATCTGTCCAGCACAATCAGGGAGAGAGCATAAATCAAAGGCTGTCCTCTTCTGTGGATGATTACTTCCCTGTAGTTTATCTCTTCGCCCTCATCGATATCGACAAGTTCGGAAGTGTCCTGGTTTGCCTTTTCGAAGTGTCTGCTTAATGTGAAGATGCTCACTTTGCCGTAGAGCACATCCAGTATTGCTGTAATTGATCCTTCAACTCTTTTGTTTAATTTGTTCTCTACTATTTTTCCTTCAAATTTCATTTAAATCACTATACTTTAAAGTAACTTAACGGGCATGATTCCTTGGTCCATATCACCACTTCTTTATTGTGTGTCATCACGTATTCGCGGGATAGCATGTGCTGATTTGTCTTGAAGAGCTCCTCCATTGTCGCAGTCGGCTTTTCAATTGAAATTTTATTTATTCTGATATATGTTTCCATATCGTTCTTTTCGATGATTTTTCCGGTGGTGAGTTGTTCCTGCATCAAATCATCAATGACTTCATCGCTGCATCTGGATAAGGGGATGCATGACACCACATGAACAAGCGGACGGCCGCTCTTGTGCACAATGACCTCTCTGTAGTCTATATCATCTCCGGGATTGATGTTGAGTATCTTGGATGTCTTTTCGTTTGACTTTTCAATGTGCTGGTCAAGCATGAAAAGGCTCACTTCTCCGTACAGCACGTCAAGGATTGTTGTTATAGGTCCCCTTTCGCATAAAAGCAGCTTCTGTGTTGTTGAAAAGGTTGTGTTGTATTCCTCCTCAAGCTTGCTTATCTTTTCTCTGACTTCGTTTTTGATTATTGTTCCTTGGAATTTCATTTTTACCTCTAGATTTCAGTAAAGTAGCTTACAGGAAACATTTCCTTAATCCACATTAGTATTTCGCCGTTGTGTATGATGACGTAATCCCTTGCAAGGAAATCCTCGTCGGTCTTAAAGAGTTCCTTAAGTTTTGCGTTTGACTTTTCGATGAAGATGTTTTTGACTTCCCGTCTTGATTCGATATTGTAGTTTTTAAGAATCCTTCCAATCGGTATGTCTGCCCTGAGAAGGTCTGCACATATCTCATCGCTGCACCTTCCGAGAGGGACATGTGAGACTGCATATATCAGGGGCTTGGTGTTTTTGTGCATCAGGACTTCCCTGAAATTGATTTCATCACCTGCATCGACATCCACCAGCTTGGCATGGCTTTCATCGGCTATTCCAAAATGCTGGTCGATTGTAAACAGGCTTATCTTGCCGTATAACACGTCAAGAATTGCAGTGATTGAACCGTCTGTAGTCAGTAGAATCTTTTGGGTATTGGAGAATTTCTGACCGTAGGCCATCTCCAAATCTTCCATCTTTTCTATGAGTCTCTTGTTGGCTTCGTTCTTGTCCTTTGTCATTTTATCACTATAAATCCTTTGGATTTGTAATTGTTCCTGTAATTGCTGAAGCGGCTACAACCTTTGAATTTGACAGGTACACTTCTGAGGCAGGGTCTCCCATCCTTCCCTTGAAGTTCCTGTTGGTTGTTGAGATGCATGACTCCCCTTCCGACAGCACTCCCATGTGTCCTCCAAGGCAAGGTCCGCATCCCGGATTGCAGATAATTGCTCCTGCGTCTATGAATGTGTTTATGTATCCTAGTTCAATTGCCTGTCTGTAGATTTCTCTTGAAGCCGGAAGTATCAGCAGGCGGATGCTGTCATCGATTGTGTTGCCTTTTAGGATTTCGGCAGCATCCTTCAAATCTGAGAGCCTTCCGTTTGTGCATGATCCGATGAGGCACTGGTCGATTGATGTGCCTTCAATCTGTGAGATGCCCTTGACATTGTCCACGTCATTCGGGCATGCTATCTGCGGCTCGAGGTCGGTTATGTCAAAGTCAAGCTCCATTTCATAGGAGGCATCCTTGTCGGACCTGATGATATTCAGCTGTGATTCGGTCTTGCCGGTCCTTTGGCAGATGTAGTCCATGACTTCCTTATTGGGTTCCATTATTCCGTTTTTGGCCCCCATCTCGATTGCCATGTTGCACATGGTTGCCCTTCCTTCAACGCCCATATTCTCGATTGTATCTCCGCAGAACTCTGCGGTCTTGTATGTGGCGCCGGCTATTCCTATTGTACCTATAATGTTGAGTATGATGTCCTTTGGTGCTATGCAGTCATTCAATTCGCCTGTGACATTCATCTTTATGGCTTCGGGAACCATGAACCATGTCTTTCCTGTTGCCCATACCATTGCAAGGTCGGTTGCACCCATTCCTGTTGAAAATGCTCCGAATGCGCCATATGTGCATGTGTGTGAATCTGCACCCACAATCACCTTGCCGGGCTCCACAAGTCCCATTTCCGGAACGACCTGATGGCAGATTCCTTCTCCGTGAATGTAGTTTTTTGTGATATTCTGCTTTTTGATGAACTCACGGCATACTTTCTGGAATTCCGCCGAACCGATGGTGTTTGCCGGAACGTTGTGGTCGAATATTATTGCAATTCGGTCAGGGTCCCACACCTTGTCGGTAATCTTTTCGAATGTCTTTATTGCAGGAGGGCTTGTTCCGTCGTGTGACATTGCAAGGTCGACAGGAATCTCGATGATCTCTCCTGGTGTCACTTCATGGCCCGCCTTTGCGGAAAGTATCTTTTCTGTAATGTTCATGATCATAACCTATTTTTTAGTGTTTTTCACGATTTCCTTGAATACCTGATCGTTGATGTATTTTCCTTCTTCCCTTTGCTTTTTGACCTGCCTTACGATTTCAATCAACTCATCGTCGCTGACGTCAAGTTCGCATTCGTTCAGTTTGGCCCTGACGGCCCTGCATCCTGAATGCTTTCCAAGCACCAATTGGCGCTTTTGTCCGACAAGCTCCGGAAGGTACGGCTCATAGCACAGGGGCTCCTCGATGACGGCATCCACATGGATTCCTGATTCGTGCCTGAAGACGTTGTTTCCAACAACAGGCTTGTTGTATGGGATAGGAAGTCCGCTTGCCTTTGACACGAGGTCTGAGAGCTCCTTGATATATTTGGTCTTGAATCCGTAGTCCTTTCCATAGAGGATTCTCATAGCCATTATGAGCTCTTCAAGGGATGCGTTTCCTGCCCTTTCACCTATGCCGTTTACGGTGGTTGAAACGGCCTTTGCACCGGCCAGAACACCTACGATTGAGTTTATGACTGCAAGCCCGAAGTCGTTGTGGAGGTGGACCGCAAGGTCAAGTTTCAAATCCTTGGTGAGCTCCTTTACAAGATAGTCAATTCCCTGTGGGGTTATGGCTCCTGTTGTGTCTGCGATGTGGACCCTGTCGGCTCCGCACTCTTCAGCTTTTCCGTATATTCTTTTCAAGAATTCAATGTCTGTTCTTGTTGCGTCCTCTGCTGAAAATGCAACGAAAAGCCCATGGTCCTTTGCATAGTCCACTGCGGTTTCGCACAGGTTGATTGCATCCTGCCTTGTGATGTGCATCTTGTGGTCAAGGTGGATGTCTGATGTTCCCACAAAGGTGATTACCCCGTCCACGTCACAGTCAAGTGCGGCGTCGATGTCTTCAGGCTTTGTCCTTGTCAGTCCCAGGATTGTAGCGTCAAGGCCTTCGTTTGCTATTGCCTTTACGCTTTCCTTTTCCTTTTCAGAGACTATCGGAAAGCCAGCCTCAATCTGATGGATTTTGAACTGGTCAAGCTTTCTTGCTATTTCAATCTTTTCATCGAGGCTGAAGCATACTCCAGGGGTCTGTTCGCCGTCCCTCAGTGTTGTATCGTAAATGGTAATGTCTTCAGGGAATGTAAGTTCGCATTCTTTGTTATAATGACTTATAAAATATTGCAAAATATCACTCTAATTTTATTATTAATATAATATATTTGTATTTATTTAGTATTTATATTTTCCAAAAGCTCCATATATGATGTTCTCTCAAAGCCGTCAGTGATGCCCAATTTTTTGAATAGTTGGAATATTTTGTCCTGGGCTTCGGTGTAGTCTTCACTGTCGCTTAAAGCTATTTCTATTTCCATATATGGAGGAAGGCCTTCAACATCATCAAGTGATATTTCAAAGTTTTCGTATCGGTAGTACCGGCGGCTTTTCCTGACCGTCCTTGCCGGCGTGAAACCGATTTCGGCAAATATGTCGCTTGCCTTTTCGGCGCTTTCAATCCTCATCTCGACTTCCTTTCTTGTCTTTGCCTCATCGTTGAGCTTCGGGCCCTTGTAGGTTATGAATATGTCATTGTCTGTTGTCCTGATTCTCAGGGCCTCATCGGTATCGGCAAAGTCAACTATCGGGCTTTGAAAGTAGATGTCTTCCTGAAATTCTGTTTTTGTCTTGACTGCACCAAGGTCTTCCAGTCCCTTTTCCATTTCCTCAAAGCTATCTATTCTAGCTTTCACTTCAACTTCAATCATGTTTATCATATCTAGTTTTGTTTGAGTTGATTGTTATATATATCTAAATCATTTAAGTTGCAGATCTATCCTTCAAATTTTTTTCAAATAATTCATCTGCAGACTTCAAGGAATTCCTTAGGCTGATTTTGCATGAAATCTGTTAGTGAATCTGTTTTCAGGATTACGGGTGTTGAATCTTCGCTGATGTTCATGATTTAGTTTCATTTGAGGATATTTTATGGTATTTGGCGAAGAAAAGCAATTTTGATTTCAATTTTTTTTAAATATCATTAAAAAAGGGTCTGCCTATTTGATTTTGGCGATGTAATACTAAAATGTAGCAACATTTATAAATATGTATTTTCAATACATGGATTTGCTTTTCATTTATATACGAGCTTTTATTTCAAAAATTTAAAATTTTTGAATTTTTTAAAAAATGTAAAATAATTTCCAAATAAACATACATTTATATACTATTTAAATAATATATTTAACTAGTAAAAATTTAACTAATTTTTTGTTTTCTTAAATTTTACTATTCTACTTTTAAAAATGAATTGGAGGTTTTAAATTGACCGATGTTGATATTAAAATTGAAAACATTGTTGCTTCTGCAAGCATTGGAAAGGACATCGTCTTGACTGAAGTGTCCGAAGCTTTTAGTGTTTAAGCTAAAAGATCCCAAAACAGCAGCATTAATATTTAGCTCTGGTAAGCTTGTTTGTACTGGAGCAAAGTCTATTGATGATTCCAAATTGGCAATCAAGAAGACTGTAGATTTGATGAGGACTATCGATACTGAAATTCCTCACGAATTTGACATTAAAATTCAAAACATTGTGGCTTCTGCGAATTTAGAATCCACATTAAATTTAGAAGCGGTAGCTTTGGAATTAGAAGATACTGAATACGAACCTGAACAATTTCCGGGTTTAGTATACAGATTATCAGACCCTAAGGTGGTCTTATTGTTATTTGGTTCCGGTAAAGTTGTATGTACCGGTGCAAAAACCAAAGATGACGCTAAATTAGGCGTCGAAAGAGCTTACGATAGATTAAGTGAGCTAGATTTAATATAATTGGTGGTATTATTGATTAAACTTGTAGTATTTGACTTAGATAACGTTATTATTGATGGTGAAGCAATAGATAAATTGACTTTGAAACTTCCATTAAAGACAGAGTACAACTTCTCGAAGGAACTTCCATTGAAGAAGTCGAAAAAGTTGCTGAAGATCTTCCATTAATGCCTGGAGCTTGCGAAACCGTCAAATGTCTAAAAGATAAAGGTGTAGATGTAGCTATCATTAGTGGTAGTTTTGATGTAGTGGCTGATAAAGTATCTGATAAACTTGGTGTTGACACAGTTTATACAAATAGTTTCACAGTCGAAGATGGTAAATTAACTGGCGAAGTGACTGGTCCTCTCGTATCCGGTTCCAAACTGGACGTATTGAAAGACCATGTCGAAGAAGCAGGAATTACTTTGGATGAAGTAGTTGCTGTTGGAGATGGCGCTAACGACATTTCCATGATTAAATCAGCAGGTTGCGGAATTGCATTCAATGCAAAAGACTCCGTAAAGGAAATTGCTGATGTTGTAGTAGAAGAAAAAGACTTGTGCAAAGTCTTATCCGAAATCTGTAATCAATTAACCACTGATGATGCTGAAGAAGAAACTGTAGAAGAAGAAGTAGAAGCTCAAGAAGCTGAAAGCGATGCTGAAACTGAAGAAGAAGTTCAGGAAGTAGAAGCTGAAGAGGAAGCTGCTGACGAAGAGGCTGAAGAAGAAGCAGATGCCCCTGAAGAAACTGAAGAGGAAGAAGCTGAAGCAGAAGAAGAAGCTGCTGAAGAGGAAACTCCTGAAGAAAAACCTGAATTTGTTCTTGCTGACACCATGGAAGGTGTAAGAAAACAAAAAGATGAAAAAGAAGCTGAAATCGCTAAAGTTGCTGAAGAAAGGGAAGAGTTCAACAAGACAGCTCGTGAACAACGTAAAATCAGAGACGAATTAAACGCTTCCTTAAAAGAAAACCTAAACAAGGCTATTGAATACAGAAACGAGCGTAATGAAATCAACAAAGAAGTTGAAGCTGCTAAAAAAGCTCGTAATGAAGCAAACAACAAAATCAAAAGTCTTGAATGGAATTCCGGCAAACGTAACAAAATAAAAATCGAAAACGAAATCAAAAAGATTGATAAAATCATTGAAACTCGCGTTCTCGATATCAAAAAAGAAAATCAGCTTGTTAAAAATGCCAACGACTTAAGAAAACAGTTAATGGAAATTCATGAAGATGAATCCGTTAAGGCTGAAGCTGACGAGCTCAGGAAAAAATCCGAAGAGGAACACGAAAAAGTTATCGAACTTTCCGAAAAAGCTCAAGCAGCTCACGAAGAAATGCTTAAATACTTCAGAAAAACTGATGACATCAGAACTGCAGCTGACGAAGCTCACAAAAACTTTGTTGAAGCACGCAGAAATGCATCTGCAAAACATGAAGAATTTAAAGATATCTTAAGTGATATCCATGTTATCAACAAGAAGTTAGGTTCCAACAAACCTAAACGCAGAAAATCCGATAACAAAGGATCTTCCGGCGGTAACAAAAACCGTGAAGAAAGGCAAAGAGCTCAAGAAATCTTTGAAAAATTCAAACAAGGTGGAAAAGTCTCTACTGAAGAGATTTTACTCTTGCAAAAATATAATATAGGTTAAACTCGTTTAACCTTCCCATTTTCTTTTTTTTAAGGTTTTAGCATGGCAGAAGAAAAGATTGAAACCTGCTTTATCTGCGGCAAGAAGTTCGACATGAACAAGGCGGATTTGGCTTATTACCGTAACGGCAAATATCCGATCTGTGATTTTTGTGCTGATTTTTACCGTTTTTATAATGAAGACTTGACTTCTGAAAAAAAATAATTTTTTTGATGTGGTCGGAGTTAAAAAAAATTAAATAAGCAGATGCTTTTGCACCTACTTTTTAACAGTTATTTTTACCTTTTTGGTTAGTTTATTGTAGTATTTGTTCCCCGTAAATGTTACCTTTGCAGTATATTTTCCCTTTTTGACAAGTTTTTTGATTTTAAAGGTTGCTTTTCCTTTGGCGCTTGTAGTTGCCTTGTAGATTTTTCCTTTGATTTTTAAGGTAAGTTTCGCTTTCTTAATGGCTTTTCATTTATCTAAATAGTGCAATTCATCCACGACCTTGAAGAGGTCATGGTATTCTTGCATCATTTAGATAAAAAATTTCATAATTAAGAATGAAATAATTGTAGATTTAAAAATAAAATAAGAAGAGGAGGATTTGATAATCAAATAATTATCAGACCCTCCCAAAATTTAAAAGAGTAATTTTGTCTTAAAGAATTACTTGAATAATCTATTTATTCTTTCTTTATTTTCAATTTCGTTTTTTTGCTTGAAATAGAATTCAACAAAGTATATTGACCGTGTCGATGTATTGTATATGAAAGTTATTCTGAAACCGGATTTCGATCCTTTGTTCATCTTCTTACAATAGAATACTTTTGCAACAAAGGCGGGTAATGTAACATTGCTATCTAATCCAGAAATTTTTGAATATTTCTTGTTGTCTAATGGGACTTGATAATTGTTATTTGCAATATCAACTTTCAATGCTTTTTCAAATCTTTTGAAATCCTCATCGATTGAAGAACATTTACGATTAAATTTTCGTTTTTCTTTAAGAAAGCGTTTGTCGTAGTCTGTTTCAATCTGTCTGACCATAATTTCTTTTTACATATTCGGGATTTCTATAGAATACAAAACCATAATCAATGATTTCATAGTCTTCAGTTGCTCTCCAAGGCATATCTCCATGGGAGTATTCACTAATCTGATTTGCATTCATGTCGCTAAGAGTTTCAAGAACATCATCGATGACTGACAATTCTTCAGAGGCAAAGTCCATTTCAGGTTCTTCAAGAGAAGAATAATTGTACATTATTCTTTCTGATGGAAGGTTTTTAGTCTTTACATCTATTTTGCCTTCGCTGGTTAATTCGTCTATTGCAACATCAAAATGTATAGGTGCTGGACCCCTTGGTAGTTTTCTATAGGATTCATTGGTTAATGAAGTTTCATATAATTCAAAGAAATTGAAATCTGAAAAATACATTAATTTGTATAGCACTGTTTTTCCAACATTACTTTTATGGCCACATTTGTGGATGATGTAATGTAAAACATTTTTGAATTTTTCTTTATTGAAATCCACTTTGAATCCTCCTTTTTGGGTTTTTTAAGTAAAATTATGTTTATCTTAGTATAATATTATTTGAATTTGCTTTCGGTTTTTAAGTTTTTCTGGCGTATACCTTTTGAAATTATATTAAGATTAACATACTTCATATTTATTTAATCTGGAAATATATAAGCCTTGTTGAAGTCATTTCGTTAAATTGCTTTTAGTTTGTAAAATTGCACTCACTTTGTAATTATTAAAATGGAATCGGATGAATCTAATCGAGCTTTTCGGTAAGTTTGGGGCCTTGCCGATTACCTTCAGCATGCTGAAATACTGAAACATTCCAATCATTCCATCAATTAACCCTTATGCAGTTTCTATTCACGTGAAATGTTGATTTTGGTTTCAAGTGCAGTTGTCATGCTTGAGAGAAGCCATTTTGTCTTCAGGTCGGTCTGGTGGATTTTCTTAAGCCTGTTCACCTTGCTTAAAAGCAGCTTATTTTCCTCGATGGTGAATGGGGAGTTTTTCCATGTGTACATCCAGTGCAGGAGGTGGGGATTGACTGTGGCATTCTGAACGTCTTTTGAAAGGCCTTCGGTGCATTGTCTGCTGTAGATGTAGGATTCCATAAGCTCGTCGAGCAGACGCACATTGACGTTGTTGGTGATTGACTTGTCGTCTGGCAAATCCCTTATGTAGTAGTCATAGCACATGAAATTATTCAAAAAAACGATGCCTTTCGAATGGATGAGCGCCTCCACATAGAACGCCAGGTCGTCTCCTGAAATGAACGGCTTAAAGCGGATGTCATTGTCCATAATCAGGTCCCTTCTGTAGATTTTGCTCCAGATTGAAGGGTGCATTTTAAGCAGGTCAGGTTCCTGCTCGATGCTGTCGACCTTGATGGTATCCAGCGGTGCGTCCCTTGGATATGTTACCTCCAGGGTTTTGCCGTAAAGCAGCTTTTCCACCACATTGTCCCATACGAAGTCCGGAACCTTGATGAAGTTTTCAGACTCGAATGTCTCGTCAGGATAGGCTCTTTCCAGGTCGTCCTTGTATGGAGAGTATGATTTCTGAATCTTGCCTCCGTATTCGAAGATTCTTCTGAAGCGTCCGAAAGCCATTTGGGCATCATTGGAAGTGACAGTATTGTAGAGGGTTTCAACGGCATCCGGTGTGTATCTGTCATCCGGGTCCAGAAACATTATGTAATCGCCTGTGCATGCTTCAATTCCTGTGTTTCTTGGAGTGTATGCCGCTCCACTGTTCTGTTCGTGGTGTATTGCAATACAGCAGTCATAATTTGCATCGTATTCATCGATTATTTTATCAGATCCGTCTGTTGAGCAGTCATTGACCATTATGATTTCAAGGTTTTCATTTCCTATTGTCTGGTTGACCAGTGAGTCAATTCCTCCTCTCAGGTGGTCCCCAACATTGAAGATTGGTAAAATAATGCTAATCTTGTCTTTCATTGTAATCATAATATAATATATTTTTAATGTTTATAAAAGTAATCGGAAATTATATAAAATGGGAAAAGTTATTTTATATATGAGTTATAAAAAGTAATATAGTATGTAAATTAATGTTTTAGGAAATTACATTTTTCCTAATTAAGATTATTCATATTCTTTAAGAATATCAATGGTGATAAAATGAGTGAAGTATATAGGACATTTACATCAGAGTCAGTAACACAAGGACACCCTGACAAGGTTGCCGACATAATATCCGATGCGATATTGGACGCATACATGGCAGGCGACAAGAATTCCCATGTCGCATGTGAAACCTGTGTGACAACTGATTTCTGTATGGTATTCGGTGAGATAACCTCAAACACTGATTTAACAGACGATGACATTGAAAAAATCATAAGGGACACAATCATTGAGATAGGCTATGACAAGCCTGAACTCGAATTTGACGGAAATTCATGTACCGTTTCAAACAGGCTCCATGCACAGTCCCAGGACATCAACCAGGGTGTTGACAGGGGCGATGAGGAAACTGGTGCAGGAGACCAGGGTATGATGTTCGGGTTTGCAACAAATGAGACAGAATCACTTATGCCTTATCCAATCGACTTGGCACGTAAGCTTACAAACAAATTGACAGAGCTAAGGGAAAGCGGAAAAATTCCTTATTTAAGACCTGACGGTAAGGCACAGGTTTCCGTAAACTATGATGAGGACGGAAACGTCGTTTCACTTGACGCAGTTGTGCTGTCAACCCAGCATGACGAGACAAAAGAGCACATCAACCCTACAGGCAAGTTCGAAATCGGAGGCCCTCACGGGGACGCAGGTCTTACCGGACGTAAGATTATCGTCGACACCTACGGAGGATATGCACGCCACGGTGGAGGAGCATTTTCCGGAAAGGACTGCACCAAAGTGGACAGAAGCGCATGCTACATGGCAAGATACATTGCCAAAAACATCGTTGCAAGCGGACTTGCTGAAAAATGTGAAATCCAGCTGTCTTACGCAATCGGTGTGGCCGAACCTACATCAGTCATGGTGGACACATTCGGAACCGCCGCAGACATTGGGGATGTTAAATTCGAACAGATCGTACGTGACAACTTCAGGCTCACTCCTGACGGAATCATCGAGACCCTTGGCTTGAGGGACACCACCTACAAGCAGACCGCTAAATACGGTCACTTCGGTATCGAAGGCCTTCCTTGGGAGAAAACCGACAAGGTCGACGATTTGAAAAAATACATCAAATCTTAAAATCCTTTCATGACTTGCTCTTTTTGAGCAGGTTCAACACTATTTTTTTTAATAATCGAGGATGTGACACGAAGTCACTATTTTTAATTTTTATTTTGCTTATTTTTCCTTGAAGTACAATCTTTTATTATAGAGATTAATCTTTATGGTTGTTTTATTTATGGTTTTAAAAGATGATAATATTAATCAGAGCATGTTAGTCCCTTGGACTTGCGTGAATTGATTCCAAAAGATCATCCGTGTTTTTTTATTAAAAATGTGGTTGATTTAATTGATTGTTCGAAAGCGAATCAGGAGTTTCGTGGAAAGCCTGGTGAATTTGCTTATCCGCGCGAATTATTGCTCAGGCTCATTTTAATGAGCGTGTTTGATGGAGGATTATCTTCAAGAGAAATTGAGAGAAAAACACGCACTGACATTTCTTATATGTATCTTGCAGCTATGGAAAACCCATCATATCGAACAATAGCAAGATTTAAAGTTGATTATCCTGATTTAATCGATGAAACTTTCAAAACAACCATTAAAATTGCAAAAGATAATGATTTAATCAAAATCCATCATGTGAGTTTAGATGGAACTAAAATCAAAGCAAAAACATCCATTAATCGATTAACAGATGAAAATCAAATCAAACTTATGAAAAAACATCTTGAAAAAAGTATTGAACTGGATCAAAAAGAAAACAAAGAACTAGGTGACGAATCTGGAAACAGCATTCCAGAATCATTAACAGACAAAGAAAAATTCAAAGAAACCATAAAAGAAATAGATGAGTCTTCCAAAAATGATAGAAACAAAGATAAACTTCGTTCTTCAAGTTTAAATCTTTTAAAACAAGCAGAAAAAATCCTGAGAAAGTTTTAAAAAAACTCAACGAACTCGAAAAAAAAGTAAAAGAATCACCAAAAGATGTGATTGGAATTAATGACCCGGATGCACGCTTAATGTTAAATAAGAAAGGCAAATGGGAATGGGATTACAATGCACAAATCATTGTGGACGAATACAAAGGAATCATACTCACATCATACATTACACAAAATCCAACCGATCATTTCGAACTAATTCCATCATTAGAACAATTAGAAACCAATTTAGAAGGAATCTATGATGAAATGCCTTCCAATTTCCAATTCAGTGCCGATAATGGATATTCCACAGAC
>CADBHR010000117.1 GCA_902794475.1 uncultured Methanobrevibacter sp.
GAAAATTATTGGAGTGGACACCCGTTTCATATCATACACTCCCGAAAAGATTTACATCAACAATTTAAGGTTTTCAAGGTTTTCAAGAAAAAAGGAAGCTACATTCAACAGACAGTATCCGGAAATCGAAGTCGTGAGGAACAAGCTGTTCCAGAAGATCTGTGCAAAGTCATCAAAGCATCTTGCATTGGAAATCGAGCCCAACTCCAGGATACTGATGCCTGAGGACAATTTCCTTGTCGAGCTTTTGATGGAGCCGTACACCAGAAAATACGGCGCAAAGCTGGTATATGAAGGAGATTATGACCTTGCAGTAAATCCTCTGATTTTGGATGACCAGGTGAATAATATTTTTGAAGGCATTTTCAAGGGCGAAGGTCTGAACCTGACTAAAAGGGAAGGTGAAATCTACCCATTGGTCAGCATATCACTTGACTGGATTAATTCATTTTTGAAAATGGATGGTCATGATCCAATCGATTGTGAAAATAAAAATGAACTTGCACATTCATTCAGTGAATTTTTGGATGATGTCGCTCCGCAGTATAAGGATAATGTGGTTAGCGCCAGCATGTTTGTCAGTGAAAAGTTAAATTCACAATAAAATATCTTTTTTTTTAAAAATAGTTAAATATAAATAGTATGATTTTTTTAGGTCAATTTTACAATCTCAAAACAATTTTTTAAGGAATAATTATTGGAAATATTTAAATAGAATTAAAATAAATTAAGTATTGATTTAAAGGTTTGGTATTTAATGAAATTTAATGAAAAATGAATCTGGAGATGTTTTAATGGTAAGATATGAACTTGTAAAAACATTATTATACCAAAGTGATGAAGGTGCAGTTGAAGGGGAATTCATAATCGGTGATGAAACCTTGTGGGCAAGTAGAAAAGTTGTTGCAGAAATTTTCAATACTGTAACTCAAAATATATCTCATCATTTTTCAAATATCGTATCCGAAGGAGAGCTTGATGAAAATGAGGTGAGTATTTCTTCTAAAGAGCTTTTTAAAGATGATTATGAGTTTAGCAAAAAATATTTGCAAAACTCTCAAAAAGGCGGAAGGCCTCAAATATGGTATAATCTTGATGCAATTATATCAATAGGTTATAGAATCAATTCAAAAGAAGCAACAAAGTTTCGTATATGGTCCAGAGGTATTTTAAAGCAATATATGAGAAAAGGTTATGTGATAAACAAAGATCTGCTAATTAATGGTGGAAAATTCACTGATGAATATTTTGAACAATTGCTTGAAGAAATCAGAGATATTCGGACTTCTGAGAGAAAGGTCTATGAAAAGGTTACAGAGTTGTATGCGACTGCTTATGATTATAATGAAAATGCAGAAATAACTAAAAAATTCTATGCTAAAGTTCAAAACAAACTCCATTATGCCGTCTCTGGCTTAACCGCACCAGAAATTATTCATGAAAGGGCTGATAGTGATAAAGAACACATGGGCCTAACAAGCTGGAGAAAATCTCCAAATGGGAAAGTGTATTTAAGTGATGCCAAAGTAGCAAAAAATTACTTGACAGAACAGGAACTCAAAAGACTTAATCGACTTGTTAGCATGTATCTTGACTATGCGGAAGATAGGGCTGAACGTCATATCCCAATGAGCATGAAAGACTGGTCTGAAAGGCTTGATAAGTTCTTGGAATTCTATGAATATAATATTTTAGAGGGAAAAGGTAATTTTTCACGTGAGGAAGCAGATGAATTTGTTAAAAAGGAATATGAAAAGTTCAAACCTATTCAGGACAAAATATTCAAATCTGACTACAACAAGTTTGATGAAGAAACTAAAGATTTGTTTGACTATTCCTAATCCTTTGAAAATTAAAATTAAAAGCTGAAAAGTGTTGTTTGCTTATCTGCTTTTTTCTCTTTTTTCTCTTCAACTTTTTCTTCTTCAATAATTTCAGGCTCTTCTTCTGTGACTTCTTCTGATGGTGTTTCATCAATGCCTGAAATTTCAAATGGCATTTCATCATCACTGGAAGGATCTTCCGCTTCAGGAATCACGTTCATCATCTGGTTTTGAAGCTCTTCTGCACGTCTGTCACGCTCTTCAACTCTCATTTGGGCCTTTTTCTTTTCCATTTTTGTGATGACCTTTTTAGGTATCTTCTTTTTCCTGAACCTTTTGATTTCCTTTTCCTCAAGCTCTAGAAAGTCGGAGATTTCCCATGCAAGCTCGTCATTTTGAAACATTATCTCCAGTGCATCTTTTCAAACATCTTTTCGGCAATGTCGTCGCGCAAATTCCTTTTGGCACGGTTGCGGCTCATCAGGCCGAAGATGCTTGGGGTCTGGATTTTTGTGAACTTTTTGTAGGTGTCATGTTTTGAGCTGCTCACTCCTATTCCCATAAAGTCGCTTGCATATTTCCAGTAGCCATAGTTTCTGCTGCTTTGTGCCCGTCCAAAGTTGATGTCGGCTTTTGAGATGTATTCATATGCCTTTTTGATTTCCTCAGGTTTCTTGTATTCCCTTGGAATGTTTTCTGCGATGTATTCCATTACAAGTGTAGGATCCTCTTCAATCCACATCGCTTCCTTGACATGTGCGGGGGTTTTGCTTTTCAAAACGGCGGTTATTGCATTGAAGATGTCTGAACGGCTATCCTTTGTAACCATTCCCTCAACATCCTTTACTTCCAGGGTATGGTCCTTGTCACTTAGGGCCTGCAGGGTGTTTATTGCTGAACGAACGTCTCCCTGTGATTTCACTGCAATCTCCTTTAGTGCTGCAGGTTCGACTTCAACCCCTTCTGCCTGCGCAATCTTTCTAAGCAGTGCTGAAATAGAATTCCAGCGGGACTTTTTCATCTTGATTACTTGACATTTCGGCTTTATTGACTGCAGCCTTTTTGAGTAGAAGTCATTGGCCATCAGAATCATCGGATGCTGGGATGATTTTATGATTTTGCCTATTTCGGCAACTCCTCCACGGTCATTGGTTCCGTGAATTCCGTCAACCTCGTCAAGAATGATAAGTTTGTATTCGTCTCCAAACAGAGACCTTGAAGTTGAAGACTCACCGATTGTGCTTTTGATGACATCCTGTGAACGCTTGTCACTTGCATTTAGCTCAATGGATTCTGAAAATTCCTTTGCTATAATTAATGCCAGTGTTGTCTTTCCGATGCCTGGAGGTCCAACCAAAAGTAGGGGTATCTGCGGGTTGCCTTTTTTCCACTCGCTGACCCAATCAGTGATTATCTTAATCTCTTTTTTGTTACCGACAACTTCCGATAGTTCTTGGGGTCGGTATTTATCAGTCCATAACATTTCTATACCTTATAAGAATTGTGCGAGTAATGCTTCGAGCTGTATTCTTGGGTTTGCTCCTTCCCTTATTCTAAAATCGCATTCTGCAATTGCTTCAATCAGATTCATGTAGATGCCAGGATCCATTTTCCCATCAATTGCCCTTTTTGAGACATCCTGATAGATTTGGGTTACCATATCCTCTCCGCTGGTTCCTTGTAAAACCATGGTTTCCCTCAATATTGTACGGGCACCCATAAAGTCACCCATCAGGGCCTTGTTTATCATGTTTCCTATGTCTTGTGGCTTTGCCTTGGAAACAACTTCATAAACGGAATCTTCTGTTACCGCTTCGCCTTCTGAGGTTGCGGCTTGAAGGACATTCACTGCTTTTCTCATGTCTCCTTCGGCAAAATAGACAATTGAATCAAGGCCTTCCTCAGTAGTTTCGAATCCTTCATTTTCACAAATGAATTTGAGGCGTCCTTTGATTTCCTCTGCCTTAAGCGGAGCAAATCTGAATATTGCACATCTGGATTGAATAGGGTCTATGATTTTTGATGAATAGTTACATGAAAGTATAAATGAGGCGGTTTTGGTATACATTTCCATTTCACGACGAAGCGCATGCTGTGCATCTTTGGTCATGTTGTCGACTTCGTCAAGGAATATTATCCTGAATGGGGCACCGACAGGCTTCAAACGGCAGAAACTTTTGATGCGATCCCTTACAGTATCGATTCCTCTTGCATCAGATGCATTCAATTCCAAAAAGTTCTGTCTCCAGTATTCTCCCAGTATGGATTTTACCAGTGCTAAGGCTGTGGTTGTTTTACCGACACCTGCAGGACCTGTAAACATTAGGTTAGGCATGCTTCCTTCGCCTACATATTTCTCAAGTCTAGCTACGATTTGCTTTTGTCCTACAACGTCTTCCAAGTTTTGTGGTCTATATTTTTCTACCCATGGTCCGCTCATTTAATCACCATTTTTTTATAGTTAAATTTATGTACTATGTGGTTAAATTATTTTTTGATTACTTTTTTAATATATGAAAATCAATTAATATATAGGTTAAGAGAGCATTTGAAAACTAATCTATGAAAAAATTTAAGGTGTTAAAAATGAGAG
Organism: uncultured Methanobrevibacter sp.; assembly: GCA_902794475.1. GTDB lineage: Archaea > Methanobacteriota > Methanobacteria > Methanobacteriales > Methanobacteriaceae > Methanocatella. Next base: position 4,417 of record CADBHR010000117.1, read on the forward strand.
GCGTATGGAGACTCAGATTAAGGATGATATTTACATCCGTAATAATGTTTACGATTATTTATTTCCTTTTGATGTTTGTTGGACGGTTTTTGGGAATCAGCAGTTGGAGATTTTTCTTTGGAATAAGTTTAATAATTTCATTCCTGCAGTACTGGTATGGTCCAAGCCTGGTCAAACGCTCAATGAACGTAAGGCCTTTGTCTGAAGCCGAAGCCCCACACATCCATCAGATGGTTCAGGAATTGGCTGATGCCGCAGGTGTTCCAAAACCTGAAGTAGGATTGTCAGAAATCAACATTCCAAATGCTTTTGCTTATGGTAGAACAAGCAGAAGCGGACACATTGCAATCACTCGTCCAATCTTGGGATTGCTTGACCGTGATGAGCTGAGGGCAGTTTTGGGCCATGAGATGGGTCACATCAAGCACAATGACATGGCGGTTACTGCGGCCGTAAGTGTCATTCCTATGATATGCTATTATCTTGCATTGTCTTTCATGTTTTCAGACAACGACAACGGTGGAGGAATCATCATTGGATTATTGGGATATGTATTCTATCTTATCGGCCAATTGCTCGTGCTGTTCATCTCAAGGACCCGTGAATATTATGCAGATGCTGCAAGTGTTGAATATGGAAACAGGCCGGCCGCATTGGTGTCTGCTCTTTACAAGTTGTCATATGGTGCTGCTAGATGCTCCAAGGAAACCATTGATGAGGTCAATACCAACAGGGCATTCTTTGTAAATGATGTCAATAATGCAGAACATGACGTTACCGATTTCCAGCAAATAGACTTTGATGGTGACGGAAGAATTTCCGATGAGGAATTAAGAAGGCTTGCAAACGCTGAAGTCAAGATTTCAAAGACAAGTGGAATCATGGAACTGTTATCCACTCACCCTGATTCATTGAAAAGGGTAAAAAGATTGGCGGAGATTGAACTATGAAGATGATTTTGGATGAACGTGGTAAAAAGTATGTTTTAAAGCCTGGTGAAGAGTTTCAAAGCGATTTGGGAATCATTAAAGCTGATGTTTTGGATGCTGCCGAGGTAGGTGATGAAGTTAAAAGTCACCTTGACCACACATTCAAGATTATGAAGCCAAACATCAACGATTTCATTGACATCATGGACAGGCGATGTTCAATATTGATTCAAAAGGATATTGGGCAGGTTTTAGCCCATTCCGGTTTGGGTGCAGGATGTCGTGTAGTCGATGCAGGAACAGGTGCCGGTGCCATTGCCCTTAACTTTGGAAATGTCGTGGGACCTGAGGGTGAGGTGTTTACCTATGAAATCAGGGAAGACTTTGCTGAAGTTGCCCGGAAAAACATTGAAAGGTTTGGGATTGAAAACATTCATGTCAAAAACCAGAACATCAAGGATGGAATCGAAGAGGATAACCTCGATTTGATCTTTTTGGATTTGCCCAAGCCGTTTGAGATATTTGAGGAAGTATTGGAAGCTCTGAATGTCGGAGGATGGCTTTGCGTTTATGCGCCTTATGTTGATCAGGCGGAGACATCATATCGCGTTGCCAAAAAGCTGGGCTTTTATAATATTGAAATATTTGAAACCCTAGAAAGGGGTCTTGAAGTCAGGACTCAAGGGGTCAGGCCAAAAACACGCATGGTTGGCCACAGCGGATATCTCATGTTTGCAAGAAAATTATAGCTATGTCTTTAATTGATTTTGGCTATAATTATTTTACTATTTTTATAATTTGTTTTAATATTTTTGATTGTTTCTTTTAATTTAATTAATTTGAGCAATTAATCATGTAAAAATCAGTTAAGTGATATAGATTTAAAAAAATAAGTGACAAGGATTTGATTCAAATCCTTATCTGATAGTGATTTTTACTTTTTTGGAGGATGCCTTATAGTAAGCATTTTCCTTGAAGTTAATTTTAGCGGTGTATTTGCCTCTTTTAGTCAATTTGGTTATTTTGAATGTTGCCTTACCTTTGGTGTTTGTGGTTGCCTTATATGTTTTTCCCTTGACTTTTAAGGTAACTTTAACTTTCTTGACTGCCTTTCCCTTACTGTTTTTCAGGGTGATTGTGTATTTTTTGGCCTTGGCATTTCTTTTGAATGCCTTTGCCTTGGCGGTCATTTTGGTTTTTTCCTTGTTGATTGTAATTTTAAAGCTTGCTGCTGCCTGATAGTTGTTGTCGTCTAATGTTACCATCAGATTCTTTTTGCCGGCTTTTGCGGCTTTAAGCATTTTAGGTGTCAATGTAATGCTTGCAATGCCGTTTGAATCTGAAATTGCAGATGCGATAACTTTATTGGATAATCTGAATATCACTTTTGTGCCTGCAATGCCTTTAACGGTAACGGAGTATTTTCCGCCATAATTGATTACATAGCTTTTGGCCTTTCCGGTTATTTCAACATCCTTCTTGTTGATGATTAACTTATAATTTTCTGTGTGGTCGTCATATGTAGAATCGCCGCTATAGGTTATGTTAATGTCATAGCTTCCTGCATTCAGGTTTGGAATTTCAATTGTTGCAGTTGCATTAATCACGTTTGCTTCGTATGTGTAATTGTTAACAATTACTGATACGGTACCGTTGTTTACGGTTCCATTATCACTGGTTAACGCAACAATGATTTTAACGGTTTTTCCATATTCGTTGTCGACTTCATCAACTTTGAACCCTACAATGTATTTGACCTTTCCGTTTCCTGCAATGTCATTTCCGTAGATTGCGGTGTTGTTGGCAAATTCATTGCTGTTAATGCTTATTGTGCCGTTGTTGTATATTGCTCCTCCTGAAACGGCAGTGTTGTTTGTGAAACTGGAATAGGATATTGTTCCTTTGGATCCGCTGAAGTAT
>CADBHR010000118.1 GCA_902794475.1 uncultured Methanobrevibacter sp.
GCTCATCAAAAGTTCTCTACTAAAAAATACGATTACACTGTTGTAGACTGTCCTGGACACAGAGATTTCGTTAAAAACATGATCACTGGTGCTTCCCAAGCAGATGCAGGAGTTTTAGTCGTAGCAGCAGATGACGGTGTAATGCCTCAAACCAAAGAACACGTATTCTTATCCAAAACTTTAGGCATTAACCAGCTAATCGTTGCAGTCAACAAAATTGATTTGGTGGACTACTCACAAGAAAAATTCGATGAAGTAAAAGAAGCGGTATCTGCTTTAATCGAAACTGTAGGATTCAACACTGATAATGTCCCTTTCATTCCATTATCCGCTTTTGAAGGAGACAACATCAATGAATTGTCCGAAAACACTCCATGGTACAAAGGAGAAACATTAATTGAAGCATTTGACAACTTGACCGCTCCTGAAAAACCTGTTGACCTTCCATTAAGGGTTCCTATCCAAGATGTATATTCAATTACCGGTATCGGAACCGTTCCTGTTGGAAGGGTTGAAACAGGTGTAATGAAAAAACGTGATAAAGTCGTATTTGAGCCAGCAGGCGTAAGCGGTGAAGTAACATCTATTGAAATGCACCACGAACAATTTGATGCTGCAGAACCTGGTGACAACATTGGATTTAACGTAAGAGGTGTCGGCAAAAACGATATCAGAAGAGGGGACGTTGCAGGTCACACAGACAATGCTCCTACCGTTGCAAAAGAATTCGATGCACAGATTGTTGTATTGCAACACCCTGGTGTAATCACCGTTGGCTACACCCCGGTTTTCCACTGCCACACTTCCCAAGTGGCATGTACCTTTGTGGAATTGACTAAAAAATTAGATCCAAACACCGGTGCTGTTGCTGAAGAAAATCCGGACTTCTTAAAAACAGGTAATGCTGCAATTGTTAAAGTCAGACCTACCAAACCGATGTGTATTGAAAATGCAAAAGAAATCCCACAAATGGGCAGATTTGCTATCAGGGACAGTGGTCAAACCGTTGCAGCAGGATTATGCCTTAACGTGACCGAAACAAAATAAGTTTAGAAAGTAATAATCCATTACTTTCTTTTCTTTTTTTTAAATAACTTTATTTAACTATTTTTATAAATTAACATTATGGATTTACCATTTAATATTGTCATAGGTAATGCAATATCATTGATTGCAGGAATTTTCATTATTTTAAGCATGTGGGTCAATGATGAAAAGCAGGCCTATAAATACCAGTTTTTGAATGCTTTTATTTTGATTATATCCTCAGTGTTTTTCTTTTCCTGGACTGGTGTAGTTACAATGGCCATTGCTGCTTCAAGAAATGCCATGGTTTATTTTGACCGGCTGACATTCAAATGGACAATGTTTTTCATTGCTGTTTCAGTTGTCTTGGGCCTTCTTGTGAATACGATGGGCCTTGTTGGAATTTTGCCGATTATTGCGATAATCCAGCTTTCGCTGTGTAACTACTATCTAAAGACAATAAAACCAATTAAAATCAGTTTTATCGTAAACAGCGCTATTTATGTTGTCTATTTCCTTGCGATTTGGGACATTTCATCCGCTTCCATAGAAAGCTTTACAGCTCTTGTGGGATTGGTTTCCCTGGCCAGACTGATTTCTTCAGAGTCCAAGTCAGCCTAATTTGCTGATGAATTCCAGGATTGTTCCCACAGTCTGGTTTTGCTGGTTTTCAGGGGTAATGTTTGCTTCATTGTCTCCGCTTTGTTTTCCGTAGTATCCGAATTGGGCATGATTTCCGCCGTCAATGACATGTTCGGTCATATTGCTCATAAGAGGCTTTGCTTCATCATATGATTTTTTGTTTAGATTCCCATCGTTTGACCCATAGATTGACAGTGTTGGTTTTGTAATGTTTTCAGTTGGATATCCTGCAAGCAATATCAGCCCGTCACCTTTTCCCGAATGCACCATATATGAGGACGCAACTACTCCTCCCAGGGAATGTCCGCATAATACATATTTTGAGTAGTTAGTTGTATCGATAATCTTGTCCGCTTCATTTTCACCAAACAGTGCGATATTGAACGGCATTTCAACAAGATAGCAGTCAATACCCTTTGATGATAGCTCACAAAGCATCGGCAGATAAGAAATGTATTCTATTTTTGCACCTGGATAAAATATCAGTGCTGTGTCATTTCCATATCCGTCCAGATATAACTCTTTATCAATTTTGGTGACATTTACGTCATCAGTTCCATTCAAATAATCTGTTGCAGTGCTTTCAGCATGACTGCAGTCTGTTAAATAGTATATTGAATAGGCAACTGCCAAGGCCACAATCACAACAATTGCGATTTTGATTTTTTTGTTCATGGTAATATTTTTTTCAAAACAATATTTAAATTAAACTTTCAACAGAACTAATATCATGAAAAGACTTGCGATTTTTGATTTTGACGGAACACTGTTCGATTCGATTCATGATGTGCTGATTTGCTTCAACAAGGCCTTGGCAATTCATGATTTTCCATCATTGACACGCGAAGAGCTCATTCCATGCCTGGGAGGAAATATAGATGAAATTGTTGCGCTTGTTTTAAAGGACAACAACACTCATCAGAATGTTGAAGAGGTTAAGGAGACATATCTTGATTTGTACTATTCATCTGAAAAGGAATTGACCGTTCCATTTCCAAAAGCCCATGATCTGTTGAGAAAACTGCAGGATGATGGGGTGATATTGGCAATCAATTCCAATCGACTGTCCGATTCATTAGAGCATTTTGTTAATAGATTCTTCAGCGACATTGATTTTGTCCTGATTGAAGGCCACAATCTCGTTGACCCGTCAAAGCCCCATCCGTGTGGGGTTCAGAAAATAATAAAAAAGGCGGAAGTCCTGCCGGAAGATACAATCTACATTGGGGATTCCAATACTGATATTTCAACCGCTAAAAATGCCGGAATAGATTGTGTTGTCGTAAAATGGGGTTACGGCAATGAAAACGACTGGCAAAACGAGTATATTCTCGAATCTGTTGATGACATGTGCGAGATACCAAAGTATTTTTAATCCAAAATCCAACTATTAATTATGTTATTCGTAAACTATCCCAAATGTTCAACTTGCAGAAAAGCCAAAAAATGGCTGGATGAACAAAATATTGAATATGACTCAAGGCATATCATAGAGGACAATCCCTCTGCCGATGAATTGCGCAAATGGTGGGAAATATCCGATTTGCCTCTTAAAAGGTTTTTCAACACCAGCGGTATGAAATATCGTGAACTGAAACTGAAAGATAAGCTTCCGGACATGTCTGAAGATGAGCAGTTGGATCTTCTGGCCACTGACGGCATGCTTGTCAAAAGGCCGATTTTGGCCGGTGATGATATTGTGCTGGTCGGCTTTAAGGTAAAAGAATGGGAAGAGAAATTATTGTAGTTCTCTGTCTAGCAATGATATAACTTATCTTGAAATCAATCATTTGATTAAACATCAGAGCAGAGAATGCATTTTTTAAAAATCACTTAAGTTTTTGAAAGTGTCAGCATTTTTTTTATAGTATAAGATACAAACATATAATCATTATGAAAAAACTGTTGTTGATTGTTTTGATATTCCTTCTTATGGGGGCTGTCTGTGCTCATGATGATACTAACGGCACTGCAGGCCCTGTACTAGGGGATACTGAATACACTTCCAGCATTGACGATGATGGCAAAACGCTGGAGGTTGGAGAGGGCGATTACATCCCAATTGGGGTTGATGTCGATCAGTCATACAGCCTTAACGTCTATATTGACAGAAAGGAATCCCCAATCAATGAGGATATGAACAACGTCTCTCATGACCGTATCGACATTCCGACAAGCGTCGTCAGTGGAGATGATGAGGTGCCTCTGGGCATTGGAAAGCACAGTATAATCTATGAGTTCAAGTTCACCAACACCACTTCGGTATACAGACCCAATGCATTCATCAGTGATTCTGTCGTATACTTTGATTTTGATTTCATCCGCACAACCAAAAACCCTCAAAATACAATCTACCGGTTCACCTCACAGTTCAACATCATTAAGGGAAGCGAGCCTATATCTCAGACATTGGATTTGGGGGATGTCAACATAACCCGTTCAGATTCCCTTTCATTTGCCCTCAGGGGATTGAACTCCGTCAATGTGGATGTTTATCTTGATGGCGAATTTTTCGATTCATTCGAAACCGATGAAAACCCATTTGAAGATGAAATCGACACAACCAGGCTGGCGATAGGGTCATATAATCTCCTGTTCATTGTGGAGACAGGCAAGGTCCGCGGAGAGTATACTGTGGAGGCAGAGGGCTCAAAGTCTATGGTCAGCATCAAGTTCGACAAATCAAAAGTCACCGCCACACAGAACAAATACATCACCACAATCAACGCAACATTGAACGTGTGTGAAATCCCTGATTTGAACGAGATTTACGTTGACGCACCTCCAGTTGAGGTAACATATACAAGAAGCGTTCCGATACTCTTTGCAGGCGAAGATGCAGGTAATCTCACAGTATACATCGACGGCGAAAAGGTTTATGACAGCTCCATTCTTCTCTCATGGGAAAATACGCTTTATATACCTACAAAGGATTCGAAGGGAAACTATTTTGATGAGGGGGTACATGACCTCACATTCGAGTTCACGTTCTCAGACAAGTACACCACATTCAAACCGGAGGTATTCCAATACAACAATGTACTCACATTCTATTTCACAGATTCAAAGGACACATCATCATTTGTAAATGACAAATACATCATAAAGTCAAATCTCACCATTACTGACGATGCAATACAGTTCATACCTATCCAATCCGATGCGAGCGTAACTATCGTCCACACTGATGACCTGGACCTCAAAATAGGTGATTTGCAGGGTCCCTACAACCTGACAGTATTTGTTGATGATGTTGAAATCTATGATGAATTCACCAACCTTGAGGATATCGGAATCAAGACATTCCTTGCCCGCTCATCCATTGAAGAGGTAAACGAAAGGGACATTAAGGTTGGAACCCATACCTTGAGGTTCGAGTTTCAGGCATTGTATGAATGCGACGTTGATGTCGAATTCAAAAATGATGTCCTTAACTTCAAATTCACCCCAAAGAATTCTAATGTGCACGGGGAGGGCATCCGTTACTTGTCATGATGGATCTCTATGAGACTGATGATGATGACGATGATGACGACTTGGATGATGATGACGAGCCGCTTCCTGTAGGAACACAGGATGTCGGAATAATCGTAAGCGATGATAAGGGGGTAGTCTATACCGGAGACCACCTGATGAACGTATATGATGTTTTGGAGTGGAACTATGAATTTGAAAATGAGATGCTTTCTAAGGCCGGAACATACACAATGAAAATCATAAACCTGGCGGACAATACTTATGATACTGCCAGATTCACTGTCAAAAAGGCAGACAGGTCATTCAACAGGAAATATTCCTCTGATGACTTCAATGTCCTGTTCGCTCTTGACTTCTCATCCTGCAGGTCAGATCTCAACTCACCATGCACAATCGAGCTTGACGGCCAGAAAAAGACAATCAACGTAAAGAAAGGATCATCAGGCAACAAAAAGGAAGTGCTTTTTGAGGATGTGGACCCTGGAACCTACACTGCCACATTCACACTCAAGGGAAATGAAATCTACAATGACGCAGTACTCAAATCAAAGGTCACAGTTAAAAAGGAAGATCCTACTGTCAAATATCACACAACAGGCTCAAACTCACTTGTTGTTGAAATGGATATCGGCAAGTCCAAAACCAGTGCCGATTTGACCGTAAGCGCAGGCGGTCTTGTGAAGAAATTTAAGGTGGACAGGAATACCAAACGCCTCACAGTTGATTTCAGCGAGCTGGGCTCCGGAACATATGATGTCGACATAGATTTTGGAGGCAATGCAAGATACAATTCAAAAACCCTGGATGAGTCCGTTGAAATCACTCATCAGCCAAAACCTCCTGTTCCACAGTATGATCCGCAACCTGCTGAAGAGGAGGACCATACAGGTGATGGTGGGGGAAACAATACTGGTGGAATCGGTACAGGAACCGGCAATGCCAATGTAGCCGGAAGCGGAAACGGCACATACAGTGGTCAAATATCCTTCAACGGCAAGGGATTTGACGGAAACTTAGGCACTCAGGGAAGCGGAAGTGGAAACGGAAATGGTGAAGGGCCTAAAGGTTATGAAATAACCAAAAATGTAGTCAAAAAAATTGATGAGAATGCAAATGCATTTGCGATACTTATAATTGTGGCAATAGCCATTTGGATA
>CADBHR010000119.1 GCA_902794475.1 uncultured Methanobrevibacter sp.
AAAATGACAAAAGGCGGAGTCATTATGGACGTAGTGAATGCAGAACAGGCTTCAATTGCAGAAGATGCAGGGGCGGTGGCAGTAATGGCACTTGAGAAGGTACCTGCAGACATTCGTGCAGCTGGGGGAGTGGCCAGAATGGCTGATCCAACAATTGTTGAAGAGGTGGTTGATGCAGTATCCATCCCTGTAATGGCAAAGGCAAGAATAGGCCATATTGCAGAAGCGCAAATATTGGAAACCCTAGGAGTTGACATGATTGATGAAAGTGAAGTGTTGACACCTGCAGATGAAGAATATCACATTAACAAAAAGGAATTTACAATACCATTCGTATGTGGTGCACGTAACCTTGGTGAAGCACTAAGGAGAATTGACGAAGGTGCAGCTATGATTCGTACCAAAGGTGAACCTGGAACAGGAAACATTGTAGAAGCAGTTCGCCACATGAGAATGGTGATGGGAGAAATCAGAACAATACATGGAATGGAGGAAGAGGAACTCTGGAAATATGCGCGAAACATCGAAGCTCCAATTGAACTTGTAAAGCAAACTGCAGAATTGGGCAAATTACCTGTTGTCAACTTTGCTGCAGGAGGAATTGCAACACCTGCTGACGCATCACTCATGATGCAGTTAGGTTCCGACGGCATTTTTGTGGGATCAGGAATATTCAAGTCAAACAATCCTGAAGCATTTGCAAAAGCAATAGTTGAAGCAACTGCAAATTACGACAAGCCTGAAGTATTGGCGGAAGTATCCAAAGGATTGGGCGAAGCCATGAAAGGTCTGGAAATGTCAACTTTGAGCGAATCCGACAGAATGCAGGACAGGGGAATTTAAAATTCCTCATATTTTTAATTATTTTTTAAGGTGCTTAGATGGTAAAAATCGGAATCCTAAATCTTCAGGGTGCAGTTTCAGAACACTTTGACATGACAAGAAAAACCGTTGAAAACTTAAAACTCGATATAGAAGTGGAAGAAGTAAGATACAGTGATGATGTTGAAAAATGTGATGGATTAATCATATCCGGTGGGGAAAGTACTGTAATTGGCAAGCTCATTAAGGAAAGGGGTATTGATAAAGTTATTAAAGAAAATAATATTCCTGTCTTTGGAACTTGTGCTGGAATGGTGCTTCTTGGCAAAAAAACAGATTTCAACCAGCCGCTACTTGAACTTATGGACATAACTGTTAAAAGAAATACCTATGGAAGGCAGAAGGATTCATTTGAAGCGGAAATTGAAATATTAAATCAAAAGTATTCTGGTGTGTTTATTAGAGCACCGGCACTTGAATCTTATGATGGCTCCAAAAATGATATTAAGATATTGTCAGAATTTGATGGTGAAATAATAGCCATTCAGCAAGGACACAACATTGCAATTTCATTTCATCCAGAATTAACAGAGGACACTTTAATTCATGAATATTTCATTGAAGAAGTTTTAACAAGTCTGAACCATTGACTGCTTTTAGAAGTTAATCAAATTGTAAACTTATAATGCAACAATTTTAATTTTTTAAAATTTGTTAACTTATACTTATCCATATAGGTTTTTCATGAAGAAACAATTGAAAGGGAATTCCTCCCATGATTCTGGTTAAGGACAATTATCCAAAAATATATAATATCCATTGATGAGTTTAATATGTCAAGAGAGGAATACGAAATATGAATATCTTAGACTTCTTGTTTAGTGATGAAATTTAATTAGAAGAGATTATAAATTTAATGTTATTATGCCAACAGCAACATGAAGTTGGTCAAAAGGAACCAGAAGTTGCATGATCCAGATTCACCGTTGCTGATTGGGGATGTTAAAGATGGGGATGTTGTAAATGAAGTTAATGAACCTAGCTATATTGATTTACAAACTAAGTTGTTTTGACTTTTAGTTTTTTTTTTTAAAAAATAATTCATAATTAATGTAAGCTCATTTTTGAGAATAGATTTAGCACCCCTACACCTATAATGATAAGTAAAAGTCCAAGGATAGCAGCCCAATCAGGGGTCTGTTTGAAAGCGATAATCCCTACAATTGTCACAAGCACGATTCCCAATGCTGACCAATGGCATATGCAACTCCTATTGGTGCTGTTTTTAGGCAGTTGCTGAGACTGTAAAATGATAATATGTATAATATGATTGATGCTATTGTTGGCAATGGTTTAGTGAAACCTTCAGCAACTTTTAACAGTGATGTGGCACTGGTTTCAATAGAATTGCAAGTAAAAGATAAGCAATATTATTCATTTTTGGTTTCCCCCATATTTTAACTGTTCAAATTCTTTTTTTATTTTTTCCAGTTCCTCTCCATGATATTCCTCTTCAAGATTGAAAATGGCGAGTTCGTATAATATGTTTTGAAGCCTGTGGCCTTTTTCAGTCAGGTGATATGATGTTTCATTATCTTTGATGTTTTTTTCGATGATGTTGTTTTCTTCCAGTTCCTTAAGTCTTTGTGTTAGGATTTTATTGGACAGTTCAGGCTTGTCCTCTTTGAAATCGCTGAAATATTTTTTTCCAAGAATCATGTCCCTTAAAATGTATACTGTCCATTTGTTTTTAATAAGATTCAGATTTTTTTCAAATTGACAGTATGGGGGCAGTTTATCAAATTTTCTTTTAATTGTCATTTTGCACCTATTGTTAAATTTAAACCTTTTCCTTTAAATATTTTTAAAAAGTATTACTTTAAAGAGGATATCACACTGTTACTTATTATTTTTGTTACCTTTTTGTTACAAAACCTTTTAATTGTAGTTTATTTATAATTTAAAACACAAATTATGGAAAGTGAACTAAATGAAAGAAAAAATATTTATCAATGGAAGAGGAGGATGTGGAAAGAGCACATTCATATCATTAATTGCAAAGGAATTGTCAAAAAACAATAAAGTATTAATAATTGATATGGATGAGGGAAACCTCGGATTGAACAAGATGCTTAATGTTGATGTTGCAGACACTTCATTAATGGAATATTATGGTGGAAGAGATAAGATAATGGGTGAAATTTTAAAAGTAGGAATTAAAGGTATGGTTTTAGAAAAAATCAACCTGAAAGATGACGCCGCCTCAGATTCAATAGATATTTTGGATAATATGAAATTATCAGATTTACCTTCCGATTATGTGACATGGAACGGAAATATAGGATTCATTGAATCCGGAAAAATCAACGACCCTGATGAAGGCTGTGCCTGTCCGATGGGAAATCTTACAAGAGACTTCCTAAATCACATTGAATTACAAGACAATGAAGTAATATTGGTCGACACCTCAGCGGGAATAGAACACATTGGAAGAGGAGTAATTGAGTCTGCAGACAAACTCATTTCAATAGTTGACCCGTCAAGCGATGCAATATTGTTGGCAAATAAAATAGGATCATTATCAAAAGAGGCATCCAAAGAATATATGGTAATATTGAATAAAATTGATGAAAATACTAAAGATTTGGTATTGGAACAATTGGATGATGACATATCTGTCGTTGGGGAACTTGAATATAATTCACACATAGCTCAAAGCAACCTTTCCCAAAAAGAAATTAACCTTGAGGAAGTAGAAGGTGAAATTAAGGAAATCTGTGCAAAAATTTAAAGATTTGATTAAGATTTAAATTTCAATAGGGCGCATGGTGCAATAATGGATTTGCTTTTTTATGTTGTTTTGCTGTTGATTGGAGGTTGCTTTGCAGGTTTCATGGCAGGCCTTTTGGGGATTGGCGGTGGAATTGTAATCACTCCAATCCAATATTATCTTTTAACCTCAATTGGATGTGATCCTAAAACGTCCCTAACGGTTACCTTTGCAACAGGTCTTGCAGTTATCTGTGTCACGATGATAAACAGTACACGAAAGCACAAACAAAACAATCTAATAGTAAAACAGCACCTAAAACCAATGATGGTCTTTGGTTTTGTAGGTGCCATTCTGGGTGCAGTCATATCTCAATACATAGATGTTGAGGTTTTAAAGATTTTGTTTGGTGTAATATGTATAGTATCAACAGTATTTTTAGTTTTAATAAAATCTCCTACCTCTTTAGATAATATTAAAACTGATGCAGGATTATTTTACTCTATTGCATTTGCATGTGGTCTTGCAAGCGGATTGATAGGTCCCGCAGGAGGAGCATTTATCATACCGATTTTCGTGGCATACTTGAGATATCCAATAACAAATACTATCGGAACAACTTCAGCATTAAGCATCGCAACCACACTTGCAGGGGTAATCTGTTATATTGTTTTAGGTTGGGGTGTTCAAGGATTGCCGGATTTTTCATTAGGTTATGTCAACTTGCTTCAATTCGTATTTTTAACAATAACCAGCATTATTGTATCTGGATATGCTGCTAACCTATCTAAAAAAATCAATCCTACAAAATTAAAAGCGCTGCAGGTAATCGTAATATCATATATTGGCCTTCAAATGATGGGGGTATTCGACATAATATTAAGCATAATATAATTTTGATTTGTATGTATAATGTATGGAAAAATTGTATTGGTTGTGGGGAATGTGCAAAGGCATGTGATTTTAATCTGATTCAAACATTTGATGATTATATTCTGATGGATATTGAAAAGTGCAGGCATTGCTCAAAATGTGTAGAAACTTGTCAAAACAATGTTTTTACAAAATCAGTTATTTTTAAACACTTTTTATATCTATTATATTATAAGATTAAAAAATCTTAGGATAATTGAAAAATTGATGAGTATCTCATAACAGTTAAGATTTTTATATAGGTTAATGGTTTGTATGTCCAATTTTTGTAAGGCATTTGACAAGTTATATTTGTTTGTTAAATGTGGAAACAAAATTCACTAAAAAGTAGTAGATAATTTAAAGTGTGTTACGCCAACAGCAACATGAAGCTAGTCAAAAGGAACAAAAAGTTGCACAATCTTGATTCTCCTTTGTTGATTGGTGATGTTAAAGATGATGATGTTGTAAAAAAGGTTAGAGAACATTGTTTCATTGAAACTCACGAAAAAGTTCTACCACTTATGCATATTTTTCAATCAACTTTATACAAATATT
>CADBHR010000120.1 GCA_902794475.1 uncultured Methanobrevibacter sp.
CACATAGGTTACCTTGTAAGCTGGTTAGGTCCCGTTTTGGAAGAGGATGATCCGTATATAGAGATTAGTCGATATTCAAATTTGTTTGATAGTGTATTGCACGTCCAGAATATTTTAAACATTAAAAGAGATAACTTCACAGATAATGATGAAATCAAAAAAGCGATAATGAAATATGGGGGAGTAGTATCCGCTATCTATTCAACAAATTCTGTTAAGCAGTATTACAATGAATCCATTTATTCCAATCATGAAATTGTTATTGTAGGTTGGAATGACACAATGGAAATACCTAATGCTCCAGGATTGGGAGCATGGATTTGTAAAAACAGTTGGGGCTCTGAGTGGGGAGAAGACGGCTATTTCTATGTTTCATATTATGATACCTCCTGCCCTTCAAAATCAGACTTTTTAGGCGCATCCGTAATCATATTCAACAGTACAATAAAATACGAGAAAAATTATCAGTACGACCAGGCACAAACTGATTTCATCAATACCCCAAATGATACAGTATGGTATAAAAACAGATTCAATGCAACCAACAATGAACTTTTAGCAGGAGTATCCACATATTTCAAGGAAGATAGCTTTTGGAATTTATCAGTTTATGTCAACAATGCTTTAAAATTAAGTAAAGGAAAGGTCATCCCATTGGAAATGGGTGATGTTTTTGAAATAGAATTCCAAATCAATCACAATAATGCCAGCGTCCCTATCTGTGAAGGGACAATATACGTCAATAAATTTTACAGCGAAAACATCTCATTTATAAGCTTTGACGGTGAAAACTGGACTGACCTCTATGATTATAACTGGAATAACGAAGGAGAAAACGCATTACAGGTAGCATGCATCAAGGCATTCACAGTGCTTAACAATGAAACATTCACAATGCTTTCCCATCAAATCGAAAACCATGAGAATTATCTTGAATTAACAAATGATTATGCATATACTGATATCGATGAGAAGTTTGCAAATGGAATCACAATCAGCAAAGACAATTTCATAATTGACGGAAAGGGACACACAATCGACGGAGCAGGACTTGCAAGAATATTCAATATCATAGCGAACAATGTTACCCTAAAAAACATTAACTTCATAAACGGCTGTTGCGAATTTGCAGGAGCCATTGTTTGTGAAGATGGTAATCTAACAATTACCGACTGTAATTTCACAAACAATAAAGCAACAGCAGAGGAAGGAGTTGCAGGTGCAATTGGCTTTGATGGCGACTCATTAACAATTAAAAACTCTAAATTTACCAACAATATTGCAAACAATGAGTCCAGTAATTCAGGAGCCATCTTATTCAATGGAAATAACTTAAATATAATGCAATCCGAATTCATCAATAATTACGCCCAAAGCGAAGGAGTAATGTATGCTGTTGGAGACACTGTAACTATCTACAAATCCAGATTTGAAAACAACAAAGCTGAAAGCGGAATTATAGCCATAATATCCGATAACAGCTTCATTGACGAATGTGAATTCATAAATAACAGTGCTAAAGTATATGTCGGAGTATCCAACATTGAAGGAACAATGACAATCAACAATTCCTATTTCGCCAACAACACTGCTGAAACCTCAACCAGACTTATACGCAACTCACAATCATACACACTCATAATATCCAATTGTGTATTCAAAAACAATATAGGTAATGAAGGTAATTACTCAATAGACAACAACTATGGTACAATATACCTTCACAACAATACCATAAACACGCAGTCAAGCGAAATCCACAATTACGGCGGAAACATCAACTCCCCATGCACAGCAATAGCCCTTGAAAACAAAACAATACCTGTCGCCGTAGGTGAAAAAACAACCTTAACTGCCATAATTACTGATGATAACGGTAACCTAATCGAAGAAGCATACTACGTATACTTCAAAATAAATGATGAATCAATCGAATCAACATATAACTCACAAACAAGCAGATACGAAGTAGAATACACATTTTACACTGCAAGTTTAGTACCAATAGATATTGCATGCCCAAGCATAAACATAACCGTCAAACAGGGAACATGTGATGTCAGACACAATACTTATATTGACCTGATTAATGAAATCAATAACTGCCAAGACAACACATTTGTACTAACAAAGGATTATATTTATAATCCTCTAAACGATTCAAGTTACACCAGTGGAATTGTAATCAATAAGACCGATTTCACTGTTGACGGACAAGGACACACCATCGACGGAGCAGGACTTGCAAGAATATTCAATATCACAGCAAACAACGTTACCCTAAAAAACATTAACTTCATAAACGGCTATTGCGAATTCGGAGGCGCAATCAATTGTGAAAACTGCGACTTGACAATTATCCGGTGTAATTTCACAAACAACAAGGCAAGTGAAAAGGGAGGTGCATTATATCTTAAAGAAAGTTCTGTAAATGTTGTGAATACCTCATTTACACAAAACAATGCCCCAACAGGAGGATCCATCTATATTGAGGTAGGTGCATTAAATATAGACAACTCCACATTTGCCGAAAACCAGGCATTCGAAGGAGGATCAATTTATAATGAAGAAATTGGTGTAATCACTATACGAAACACCAAATTTGCAAGCAACACTGCAAAATATGGAGGTGCAATCCGTAATGAACAAGGCAGTTTAACCATAACTGATGATGAGTTCACCGGCAATCATGCAGACTACAATGGTGGAGCAGTCTACAATTCAGGATTTGTAGATATATCAAACTCCAAATTTGCAAACAACACTGCACAATATGGCGGAGCAATCAATAATTACGACCATGACATGATTATATCAAACACCCAATTTGCAAACAATACAGCAGCGGAATACGGTGGAGCAATCAACAATGAAAATGGCGGACTAGAAATAAAAAGCACCAACTTCACACAAAACACCGCAAGATACGGAGGAGCAATCGAAAACAGATATCAGCTGAATATAGACAATTGCAGACTTGAAAGCAACAATGCACACTATGGCGGGGCAATCGATAATGACATGGGCGAAGCAATTATTGAAAACACCCAATTTAAAAACAACACTGCATCAAGATACGGTGGAGCAGTTTATAACGATAATGGTAAAACATCCATAACAAACACCGGATTCACACAAAACACCGCAAGATACGGCGGAGCGGTAGCCAGTGAAAATGGTGAAATGGAAATAACAAATGCCAACTTCACAAAAAACACCGCCGAGCAACATGGCGGAGCAGTCCACACCCTTGACGGCGATACGACAATAGCTAATGCAAACTTCACAAACAATACCGCAGGACAATATGGTGGAGCAATCGACAATAGCGGAAAAACAACAATAACAAACGCTCAATTCACAAACAACAAAGCAGATACTGCCGGAGCAATTGAAACCTCATCCGATATGACTATCAGCAATGCTGAATTCATCGGCAATGGCGAAGATTGCATTGAGGTAGACTATGATGCCAAAATAACTTTAGATAACGTTACAAGTGATGTTCAATTAGTAAACGATGAAATAGGCATGGAAATTCTTGAAGCCAAAGATGTTGTTTACGGCAATGACATCAACATTAAAGTTAAAGTAGAAAGCAGTGCCATAACACCATTGAACAGCGGCAAAGTGGTTGTTAAAGTCAATAATATTGAGTATAGTGCCGATGTAAAAGATGGAATCGCAACACTCATCATTCCTAAATTAAATGCCGGAACTTACAATGCCAATGTTACCTACATTGACAATAACATGTCAAGAGCCGAAATTCCTGTTAATTTCACCGTAAATAAGAAAGACATTACAATCAATACCAAAGATGCGGCATATGTCATCAACTACGGCGGAACATACAAAGCAAGTTTCACAAATGTGGCTGACGGCACCAAAGTGACATTTACACTAAACGGCAAAAACATCGCAACATCCACCATCAAAAATGGATCTGCTTCAATAAAATTAACTGCTAAAATCCTAAAAACCGCAAAAGCAGGTACAAAGAACATGGCTATTAAAATTGAAAACAGCAATTACAGTCCAATAATCAAAACCGTCAAAATTACCATCAACAAGGAAAAAACAAAAATAACCGCTAAAAAGAAAACATTCAAAAGAACTGCAAAAACCAAAAAATACACAATAACCCTTAAAAACAGCAAAGGAAAAGCAGTGAAAAAAGCAAAAGTCACCATAAAAGTTAAAGGTAAAACATACAAGGCTAAAACCAACAGCAAAGGTAAAGCAACATTTAAAATTACCAAACTAACTAAAAAAGGAACTTACAAAGCAGTTATTAAATATAAAGGCAGTTCTTACTATAAAAACGTGACTAAAAAAGTTAAAATTAGAGTCAAGTAGATGCAACAAGCATCTACCCACTTTCTTTTTTATAATGCTTCAAACAAACATACTATAATACCGCAATCGTTGAAGTAAAATAGAGGAATTTCATCTAATTTACTTTTTTAAATCATCCCCAAAAAATATAAAGAGAAATCAATGAATTTTAAAAATACAAATAAAAATCAAAAAGTTTAGAACAATTTAATTTTTCAAGAAATTGCCAAAAAGAAATGACCTACATCAATAGCCAAAAACCTATCCTCATGATACCCAGATAAACAATCAATCAATTCCAAAATTAACGACATACATCAAATCTAACAAGAAACAATTGAGATTCCAAATCAAAATCGAACTAAAATTCAATCAGAAACCATGATAAATTTTTTAAAAATAACCAAATCCCAAAACAAGACCACCACAAAAAAGACAATAATACATACATATACAAGAAAAATTATTGAAAAAAATCACCCAATATTTGAGCAATAATCAACTAAAAAATTAGTCTGAGGAATAGAAAATATTACTACAAAATTCGCCAAAAAGTATTACTTAGATACTTATCAGAATATATCAAGATTTATCTCTCAACCAATACTACGAATTTCATTGCAGATAAACCTGATGTTTTTTGAAAAACCAACTCCATAATGGCTAAAAACTATCTCATTAACTATTATTATCATGCGATTTATTAAAGAAAAGAAAAATTGATTAGAAATGATATATTGAAGTCCATGCAAACAACAATTATTAAAACAATGAGAAACATGATAATTTTTACAATGACCCGATTCCTCAGATAATTTTCTTTTTAAGTCATTCAAGTACATATTTGAATTTTTACTTTCTGTAAGTACCGTAATGAGATTTATTACTGAGTAGCAGCAATCTTCGATTTCATAACCCTATTAGTCCTTATCTGACATTCTTCAAATAATTTGATAGCATATTTTTCATCCATAATCTTCCTCCTTTCATTCAAATAAATTTAGCATGTTCGGTGGAGTATTATACAAAACCCAATTGGCAATGTGTATCCGATGCATCTCGGAGATTGCCTGATAGAATTTT
>CADBHR010000121.1 GCA_902794475.1 uncultured Methanobrevibacter sp.
AATCTGCCATGAGCGATCATTTAAAGCAATATCGATTAATTGTTCCTGGCTGAGGACATGCAACTTCCCTTTCATATAATCGTATTTGGATTTGAAGTTGATTTCGCCATTGACCAGAATCTTTTTGCCTTTGGATTTTTTAATCGAATTTAATGTGATAAAGGAATTGTCCTTGTTTCTAGGCTCCATACTATCACCTGTTATACTAAATAAATTTATATAAAAACCATTTAAAAAAGTTTTTTAAATATTAATATCAAATTTCTTCTAAATATCGATGATGAAAAGAAAAACCATCCCTTATCGAATTTTTACAGGCAATTGATTGGCTAAGAAACCCTAAAAGTAATTTCCCAACATTGCCTAAGGTTTGGCAACATTAACTTTCCTCATCACGATATATCCAATAGTTTTCATTGTCATCACATCTTCTGTTTATTAATCAAAATTTTATCAAAGGCAGTATATAAATGACATAAAGTTAATGCTTTGTTTGAAACTGCAAAATGCCATATGAGATTTTACATGGTGAAAAAACCAATCTATATAAACATTGAAAAATAAAATAATAATATTATAATTTACGATTATTAGGTGTTTTAATGAACGTTATTGAAAAATTGAACTCCATTAAAAATGGAGAAATGACAGCTAAAGAAAATGTAGAAGGCTTCATTAAAGTTATCGATGAAAATAACGAAGAAATTAATGCATTCATTGAATTAAACTATGAAAATGCGTTAAAACAGGCAGAAGCTATTGATGAAAAAATCGCCAACGGCGAAGATGTCGGCGCTTTAGCTGGTTTGGTATTCGGTATAAAAGCAAACATTAATGTTGAAGATCTGATTATTTCCGCAGCTTCCAAAACCTTGGAAGACTACTACGGAAGCTACAATGCAACTGTTGTTGACGAAATCCTTAAGGAAGATGGAATAATCATCGGTATTTTAAATATGGATGAATTTGCAGCCGGAAGTTCAACAGAAACTTCCTACTACGGTCCAACCCAGAACCCTGCTGCCATGGGAAGAATCCCTGGAGGTTCTTCCGGAGGATGTGCAGCGGCAATTGCAGCTGAAATGTGTGACATTTCAATCGGTTCCGATACAGGCGGATCCATCAGAAACCCTGCATCACACTGTGGAGTAGTCGGATTCAAACCTACTTACGGTGCCGTTTCAAGACAAGGTCTTTTAGATTTATCCATGAGTCTGGACCAAATCGGACCGCTGGCAAACGATGTGAGCGGAATAGCATTAGCTCTAAATACTATTGCAAAATATGACGAAACCGAATGTACCACACTTGACTGGGAAAAACCTGACTTTACCGAAGTGCTTGAAGAAACCTCTTTAGAAGGCATGAAAATAGCAGTCTGTCAGGAGTTCATTGACGTGACAGATGATGAAATCAACAAGACAGTCAACAAAGCTATTCAAAAATTGGTTGATGCAGGCGCAGAGCTTGTTGAAGTTAGCTTCGACTACATTGACTTATGTCTGCCAACATACTATTTAATCAACTATGTTGAATTCTTCTCAGCAACCAGAAAATACGACGGAAGAGATTACGGTTCCAGAATCGAAGAAGTGTGCGGAGATGAGGTTTTAAGAAGAATCAAAATCGGTTCACATATTGCAGAAGCTGAATTCAGCGGCAAATACTACAAGCAAGCATTAAAAGCAAGATCAGTTATCAGATCTGAAATCACCTCAATGCTTGAAAATGTCGATTTGATTGTAGGACCGACCGTTCCTAAGCTCCCTCATGAAATCGGTGCTGAATTAGAGCCAATGGAAATGTATGCCTACGACGTATTGACAGTAATTGCAAACCTGGCAGGTATTCCTGCAGCAAGCATTCCAGCAGGGGAAGTTGACGGCATTCCTGTAGGATTACAGATTCAGGCAAAACCATTGGATGACGAAAAAATTATCAAAGCTATGAGTGTTTTCGAAAACACTCAATAAACTCTTTTTTTTATAAACTTTTTTACACTTGAAATGCACCTCTAAAATTTTATTATAATTAAGATACAATAGATTATCAAGAGGTATTTTTATGACAAAAATTGGACTTGCCTATATCAATGGAGCGGTTCCGGGATTTGAGGATTTTGGAAACTTGCCAACCGACATCGTTAAGGAAAACGGACTTGTAAACGGTAATAAGGCTTCAGATGAACTTGATGCATTAATCATTCCCGGCGGAACACTGATAGAATCAAATGACATTAACATGGGACTGAACACGGAAATTAAAAAGATGGTAAAAGCCGGAAAACCTATCATCGGAATATGTGCGGGCTTTCAGCTACTGTCCAATCAGATAGACATCGGAAGAAAATCCCCAGTGCCAATCGTTAAGGACGGCCTTGGAATAATCGATGTTAATTTCTCACCATTGATTACAAGCGACCGTGTAAAGGCAAAAGTCTTTGACAACTCATTTATAGTGAAGGGACAGACTGAAGACGTTGACGGCTTTCACACCCATACCTACGGTAAGGTTGAAGGGGATGCAAAACCGCTGTTCTATTCAAAAGTCCAAAGGATGAATTACGGCGACACCAATGAAAAGGGCGACTATAACATCTTTTCAGGCGCATGCAACGATGACGGCAATGTTATCGGAACCATGATTCACGGCATTCTGGATGAAAATCCCATTATTGTAGATAATCTATTAGAACAAATAGACGCTACAGATACCGATGAGATTTACAATAGAAATAGCGAAGTCAAAAAATTCCTTCAAAGCGAAGTTGGAATCAACACCGGAATAAGAATACCTGATATTACACCAAACAAAAGACCTAAATACCTCATGATTGGAAGCAATGGATCCGACAGCGGTAAAACTTTTATTGTAACTGGTCTTGCCGGTGCCCTAAGAAAAAGGGGATATAAAGTGGCCCTTTTAAAGGTAGGTCCTGATGTGCGTGACATAATTCCCGGACTTTACCTGACAAAAGGCAGAATGGAAGAGTTCGCATCAATAAAAATTGGTCACCTTGGCTGGTGCGACATCGAATCTACTGTCGCGAAACTCAACTCATCTGACTATGACATCGTACTTATCGAGGGAGTAATGAGCGTGTTTACAGGACTACTTAATGAAAAAGTTCCGTTTTCAGCAGCAGAAATAGCTATGTCATCAAACATTCCAATGATACTTGCTTCAGGTGTAAACAAGGGTGGAATAGAATCAGCTGCCGTTGATTTGGTTTCACATGCGAACATGCTTGAGAAATTCGGAGTTTCTGTAGAAGCCATACTACTAAACAAAGTATACAATGACGATATATTCGACCAAGTGGTACCATACATAAAAAACAACACAAAGGTCGAAAACGTTTTAAAGCTTCCAAAACTAAAGTCAGCAGACATGCGCGGATTCATTCCTGAAGTTGAAATAAGATATGAGCTGTTTACATCACATGCAATGGATCTGATTGAAAACAACTTGGATATTGATTTAATAATCAGCATGGCTCGTGAAGTTGAGTTTGAGAAAATCTACACATTCGATGAAATCAAAAGCAAGGTGATTTAATGGCACTTAACCTAAGTCCGGAAACTGGTGTAAAATTGACCAAAAAAGACAGAGCACACGTTTTAAAAAAGATGAAACAGGGCTGGAAGGCAACATGCCTGATACCTGATTATATATTTGATGAAAACGGAAACATTCAGATTGCAAGCGAAAAAAACCGCAGAATCGTGAGAATCGTGAAGTTTAAGGATGATGGAATTCACATTGAAAATGCCCTGAAAAATAAAACCCTTAGAATACCATGGAAAAAAATAGCTGCAATAAACAAATCAAAAGAAGTGAAAAACGGTTTGGAAATTAAAATGAGAGACGGAAGATACGTCTCATTCAGCATTTATAATTCCTACAAATATCAGCAAATAATGGAATTTATTGCCAATCATATAGCTAAAAAGTGCAATGAATCACCTTAACTATTCTTTCAAGTATTCATTAATGATGTCTTCGCCTCTAAGTAAAACTAATCCGTTTTCTTCAGCGTATTTGCGAGCATCAGCAACTGATGTGGCCTGACCTGTTTCGCCATCCATCATTTCACACACTACACAGACAGGAGTGACGCCTGCAAGCTCACATAATGCGAGACCGATTTCAGTGTGTCCTTGCCTGTTTTTGACAAGTCCTTCAGCTCCTCTTAAAAGACACACGTGACCAGGTGACCTGAATGTAGCACCGAACTCATCAAATCTTCCTTCTTTCATCATGATAGCCATTTCAGATATTGTCATTGCTCTGTCATGGTCTGTTACGCCTGTGAAAGATTTTCTGTGGTTTGCCCAAACTGAAAATGATGATCTTTCATCATAAGGAATGTCTGTTGGTGCAAGTTTTGCAAGTTCAGGATATTTTTCGGTAGCGGCCTTCATGATGTCCACCATGAATGGCAAATGAATCGCTTCACAGAAATCATCGTGTAAGCAATTGCAGATTAAACCGCCTGCGTCATTTCTCATGGTCGCAATTGATTTAGGGGTTACAAATTCGGAAGCGATAATCATATCAACTTCTCCTTCCCTATCGTCATCGTCAAAAACCAGTACAAATTGACCATTTCTTATAGCTTCTAAAGCTTTATCTAAATCTGTTTCTTGATTCATAGTAATATCTCCTTATTTACTAGAACCAGGGCTAAAAATAACTAAATAACTATTATCTTCTCTTCCATCCGGACTGTCACCGTCGGTTTTGGAATCTCACCAAATCAACACTTCACTGTGCTCGTGGACTTATTTTATCAAAATCACCACCGGTGGGGAATTTCACCCCGCCCCGAGAACGTATTAAAAAATATATTCGTTATGTATAAAATACTTTATGGTATCAAAATTCCAGGGATACGATATCG
>CADBHR010000122.1 GCA_902794475.1 uncultured Methanobrevibacter sp.
GTTAGTTAATCTGGAGTAAATCTGTCCAAATTCTTGAAGGGCGAATCTTCTTGCAGCCTCATCTGAGTCTTTAAATACATATGAAGTTGTCTGATAAATAGGAACTGCCTGGGCCCCAGTTGCGGGGTCTGGAGTTTGTCCTGCGCGTACACCTAAAGTTGCTAATCCATAATTTTTATTTGTCATTTAATAATCACCTTTATTTTTGAATTTCAGTAAAATATATCACGTGTTATATTCACTATATAACAATAGTTATTTTTTATATATAAATGTTTTGGTAAACCTAAAAAAAGTAGAGATATTAATTTATAACTTATGTTATACAAAAATAACATCTGTTATTTTTAGTATATAAACATTGTTATATTTTTGAAAACAAGAGTCGTGAAAATAATTACAAACAATGAAATTGAAAAAAATATATAGTTAATCCATCATAATTACCTTTATGAATCCTATACACTTTTTTACATTAGGATTTTTACAGGAATATTTATTTTTAGGAATAATTTTTGGCATTTTAATTGGATCATATTCCTTTTTCAGAGTAAAATATGCTTTCAATGATGGTACTTTATCAAAAAATCAACAAATCATCATAATCAGCATAATTGCAATTTTATCATTTGTATTTTGCCTAAACATATGGTCATTAACAGCAATATTGACATTTTACTTGTTTATTTCGTCTTTAACTGCTGATTCAATAAGAATTATTCAAAAATATCTGCTTGAAGAAAAACACCTGAATTTCATCACAAAAATCCATAAAAATGGATTGCTGGCCGCAATCATCTTTGCAGTCATTATAATCGGCAGCGTTTATGGAATGAACCACATTGAACTAACCGAATATAATTTAACCACAGAAAAAATTGACAATGAATCCTATTCCATTCTTTTCGTTAGTGATGTTCATTATGGAACCGTGCAGGACACTCAACTAGTGAAAGACAACATTTTAAAAATGAATAAACTGAAACCCGATATTATAGTTTTAGGTGGAGACATTGTTGATGAGAGAACGACCAAAGAAGAGATGCAAGAAATATTTGAGGAATTTGGAAAACTTAACTCAACATATGGAACATATTATATCTTTGGAAATCATGACAGACAACCATATGTAACAGATTATGAAAATGGAAACAGGACATTCACTGATAGTGACCTAAATCAATCTATTGAAAAAAACGGAATTAAAATATTGAATGATGATAAGATTACCATCAATAATGATATTGTTTTAGTTGGAAGAAGTGATGCTGAGTGGGAAGATTCAGCCAATAGAATTGATGTTGATGAAATCCTTAATGAAAGTGACTTGTCCAAATATCTCATTGTATTGGACCACCAAGCTGTTGAAGATGAAAAAAACGCCAAAGAATGTATTGACTTGCAGCTTTCAGGCCATACACATGGCGGACAGATATTTCCTTATGGAATGATATACGATTTAACCGGTCGTTTAAACTATGGAGAGTATGAATTTGGAGATATGAAACAAATCATATCATCAGGTTTAACAGGATGGGGATGGCCTATGAGAAACGAGGCAAAATGTGAATATGTGCTAATTAATATCAATTAGGCATTCACTAAAACTCCAAATTAAAAAAAATATTGTTTTCAAGAAAAATATAAAAAATAGTTTACATGGTGTTTTGAAAAAAAAAGGAGAGAAAATCTCCTTAATCGTTAATTTCATAGCCTAAAGCCTGCAGGTTGTCACGGATTTTATCGGACAGGTCGTATTGCTTGTTGGCTCTTAGCTCTGATCTCACTTCAGAAATCAATTCAAGCAAATCGTCAGATCCTGCATTCACATCCTGAAGCTCAAAGCTGACTCCCAAAATATGGGATGCATCATCCAGGAATGCCTTGATTGCAATTTTATCAGATTCGGTGAAACTGTCCAATTCGTTTTTGGTATCGTTGATTAAACCGAATATTGCTGCAATGGCCTTTGGAGTATTGAAATCATCATCCATGCTGGCGAAGAACTCTTCCTTGTGAGGAGCTAATGCATCACATTCAAAGTCTTCATCGCCCACTTCAACATCCAATTGTTCATAGTATTTTCTGATTCTATCCAAACTCCTTTCGGATTGGTGAAGTGAATCTTTTGAAAAGTCAATAGGACTTCTGTAATGGGTTGACAATACAAAGAACCTGAAAGTATCCGGTTCATAGCTTTCTAGCAATTCACGGATTGTAATGAAGTTATGTAATGATTTTGACATCTTTTCCCCATTGACGTTCAAAAATCCAGTGTGCAACCAGTATCTCACCATAGGAGATTTCCCTGAAACCGCTTCCATTTGAGTGATTTCAGCTTCGTGGTGAGGGAATATTAAATCTAAACCTCCACCATGCACATCATATTGCTCACCGAAGTAGAATTCAGTGATTGCAGTGTCTTCAATGTGCCATCCCGGTCTTCCGTCTCCCCATGGAGATGGCCAAGTAGGTTCGTCCACACCTTCACGTTTTTTCCATAACGCAAAGTCCTGGTGGTTTTTCTTTGTGGTTTCTGCTATTTCACGGTGAGATTCCAACTCTTCAACGTTCCTGTTTGACAGTTTACCAAACTCATCAAAAGTATCTATTTCAAAATAGACTCCATCTTCAGTCTCATATGCAAAGCCCTTATCAATCAACCTTTGGATTTGATCGAGAATTTCAGGCATATGATCAGTTGCCCTTGCAAACAGGTTCACACCATTGACATTCAATTTTGCCATGTCTTCACGGTATCTTTTCTCAAATTTGCGTGCCAATACATCTGATGGAATTCCGCTTTCCTTTGAGCGGTTGATAATCTTATCATCTATATCAGTTACATTTTGAATGTAAAATACAGCATACCCTTTGAATTCCAAGTATCTTTTTATTGTATCAAAGGAAATGTAGGTTCTTCCATGCCCTATATGGGCATCATCATAAACTGTAGGGCCACATACAAATAAGTTAACCCTATTATCATTAATTGTTTTAAAATCCTCTTTACTACGAGTTAAAGTTGAATAAATTTCCATAAGAATAAACCTCGAAAAAAAGTAATTAAAAAGGCAAGTGAGGGACTTGAACCCCCGTATTATGGTCTGCAGCCACACACCTAGCCACTCGGTATAAAAAAGTATAATAAAATATTGGTAACTAATAGTTTAAATACTTTACTATATTTTTCCAATATTAACTATTCTGCTTCGGAACCCATACAGGATTGACAATCTTCACCGAGTTCAGATTTATCAATATTGAGTTGGGCCAAAACATCAACAGTCTTGACATTTTTACAAATCTTACAGGTTCTTGGTATCAGATCGGCTTTTGTAGCTTCGCCCTCGGATAATTGACGAGCAAATTCATGAATCATTGCTCTTACATCATCATCAAGCTTAATTCCACTTCCACGTTTATCAGTAATGTACTGGGAAACCGCAGGTTGGGTAATGTCCATAAGTTCTGAAACATCTTTCTGTTTCATTCCTAAGTTTAATAGCTCTTTTGCCAGTTCTGATCTGATTGCAGGGATTACATACCATACAACAATTTCACAAGGTGGTTTCATATTAATCGCCGTCTTTTTTAAATAAATCTTCTAATTCTTCTTGTTCATCTCTAATATCTTCAGTCAAACAAATCTCGTGCTTTTCAAATAAAATTTCGAAACGTTTATCGTTTTCCTGAAGATGCTTTTCGATTATTCTAATTGCATCGGCAACAGGGTCCGGAAGCTTACCATGATCCAAGTCAACTTCCTCATGACGTACACCTCTGCGCTTAACGATTCTGCCGGGAACTCCAACACAGGTTGATTGAGGAGGAACATCTTTCAGCACAACTGCACCGGTACCTATTTTGGAATATTCTCCAATGGTAATGTTTCCCATTACCTTTGCACCGGCTCCGACAATCACTCCCTTTTCAACAGTTGGGTGCCTTTTGGTTTTTTCTGTACTTGTTCCTCCAAGGATTACCCCTTGGTATAACAGTACGTCATCACCAACAATAGCTGTTTCGCCGACTACAACACCCATACCATGATCAATAAATACTCGTTTACCAAATGTTGCACCTGGGTGAATTTCAATACCCGTAAGGAACCTTGCCAAGTTAGAATTCATACGGGCCAAAAGCTTGAAAGAATGAATCCAAAGCCAATGACTAACTCTGTGCATTAACAGAGCCCAAAATCCTGGGTAACATAGAAAAATCTCCAATGTAGACCTTGCGGCAGGATCCTTTTCTTTAATAGCTTTAATTTCAGCCCTCAAATTATCAAACATTGATAAACCTCACAATATGTTATAGATAAATTATATAACATATGGTATATATACTTATTCTTATTCAAATAACCAGTCTACAGAGAGATATCTTTCACCATTATCCGGTAAAATAGCTATTATTCTTTTGCCTTTATTTTCTTCTTTTTTAGCTAAATCCAAAGCAGCCCAAGTTGCAGCTCCAGATGATATGCCTGAAAATATACCTTCCTTCTTAGCAAGTGCAAGTAAAGTGTTTCCTGCATCCTCATTTGCAACTGGAATGATTTCATCAATCACGTCAGCATCATAGATTGATGGAACAAAACCTGCACCAATACCTTGAATTTTATGAGGTCCTTTTTCACCTTTTCCTAAAGTCTGTGAGTCTTTTGGTTCTACTGCAACAATTTTAACACCTGGAACCTCTTCTTTCAATACTTTACCAATTCCAGTGATTGTTCCACCAGTACCTACACCACCAATTACAATATCAACTTTGCCTTCGGTATCCCTTAGGATTTCCTGAGCTGTGGTTTCGGCATGGATTTTAACGTTTGCCGGATTGTCGAATTGACCTAAAATAATTGAATCAGGAGTTTCCTCATTGAGCTCATTTGCCTTAGCAATAGCTCCACCCATTCCGTCAGCACCAGGAGTCAATACCAATTCAGCCCCTAAAACGCTTAGGAATTTTCTTCTTTCAATGGACATGGTTTCAGGCATGGTCAATATCAGTTTGTAGCCTTTAGCCGCTGCTGCAAATGCAAGACCAATACCTGTGTTGCCGCTGGTTGGCTCGATGATTGTTGATCCTTCCTTGAGCAGACCTTTTTCTTCTGCATCTTCAATCATTGCAACTGCCACCCTGTCCTTTACACTTCCGGTTGGGTTGAATGATTCGATTTTTACGTCCACTTCTGCTTCTAAGTCTTCAGTCAAATTGTTTAACCTTACGATTGGAGTGTTTCCAATAGCGTCAGTTATGCTATCGAGTACTCCTCTTTTTAATTTTGGAACATTTACCATATTTTATTCTCCTATTTATTAATTTTATTTTAGGGCATATTAAAGGGGTTACATTAAAGTTATATAACATTCGTTATAATAACTATTGTTATATAACATTGTTTTACTTTATAAATGTTTTGGTATGACTAAAAATTAGTTAAATATTTTCCTTGAAATAATCACAGATATCGGTACAGGGACAAATCTCACACTGAGGACCTATTGGCTTGCAGATATTCTGGCCAAACTGAACCATCAAATCATTCAATTTAATCCATAACTCCTCCGGAGCAATCTTGCACAATTCAGCCTCTGTATCTTCCGGATCCTTAGTGTCAACAAGCCCCAAACGATTGGAAATCCTATGAACATGAGTGTCAACAGGAATTGCCGGAAGCTCAAATGCAAATACCATTACACAGTTTGCGGTTTTTCGGCCAACTCCCGGAAGCTTAACCATTTCCTCAACAGTGTCTGGAACCTCTCCTCCATATTGGTCAATTAAAATCTGTGAAACCTCTTGAATTCTACCTGCCTTAACATTATAAAAGCCAGCAGGTCTGATTAGCTCCTTTACATCATCAATCGGAGCATCAACAACAGCATATATATCCGGATATTTGGCAAATAAATTATTGGTGGCCTGATCCGTATTTTCATCCCTTGTCCTTTGGGACAAAATTGTTCTAATCAAAACCTTATATGGATCATGGTCAAGGAAAGTCCTTATCTCAAAAACACTTTCCAGCTCTTCAATCAGCCTGATAACACGTTCTTCATTATTCATTTTTTAACTCCAATTCAAATCCTAACTCTGCCATTGCCTCAATGAAATTTGGAAATGACACGTCAAATACTTCTCCGTTTGTAATTTCAATCTCATTTCTAAGTCCAATCAGTGAAAATGCCATAGCTAACCTGTGGTCTCCGTGTGAATCGACAACCCCGGAGCTTACGCCTCCGGTTATGCTCATACCATCTTCCCTTTCAGTTAACTCGCATCCCAATTTCTCCAATTCCCGACAGGTTGTATCTATTCTATCGGTTTCCTTAACCCTTGCATGGGCCACTCCAGTGATGTTTGTTGTGCCTTCAGCCATTGCCGCCAGCACTGCTACGGTAATCAATAAATCAGGAGCATTTGAAAGGTCAACATCAATAGCCTTCAGATTGCCCTCAGAAGCGATTTCAACATAATCTTCACCACGGACAACAGTAGCACCCATATTTTGCAGAATATCCAAAATGTACTTATCACCCTGCTTGGAATTCCTGAACAGGTTTTTGATTTTTGCCTTTCCTCCATTGATGGCTATCAATGCCAATAGGTAAGATGCTGAAGAATAGTCTCCCTCAACAGTATAATCGCAGGCAATATAATCCTGTTTTCTGACAATGAACTCATCAATTTTGCAGCCCTGATACTCCTTGTCACAATTTTCATGTTTCAAATAGTAACCTTTTAGAGTTTTGACACCGAATTTCCTCATGATATCCAGAGTCATGTTAACATAAGGCCTTGACTTGAATTCCGGCAAGACATACAATTTCACACCATTTTTAGACAGTGGAGATGAAATCAGAATTGATGATATGAACTGTGAGCTGACATTTCCCATGATATTGGTTTCGCCGCCGGCATAACCTGGCCTGATTAAAATCGGCGCCCGGTCATTGCCCTTCAATGATTTGGCTTCGACACCCAACGGCACCAACGCATCCATCAGCAATCCCATAGGACGGGTCTGCAAGGACTCATCACCTGTTAAAATAACCTCATTATCGCTTAAGGCGGAAACTGAAGTCATCAACCTTAAGGTAGTTCCTGAATTTGCCAAATCAATTTCATCCGCTGATGAATTGTGAAGTTTGCCTCCGGTGCCTATTACTTCCAAACAGCCATCGGTTCTTGATATTTTAGCCCCTAAAGCTTTACATACTCTAATTGATGCCAAGGTATCTTCTGAATACAGCATATCATATAATTTTGATGTTCCCTTAGCCAGACTTGCTAGAATTACCGCTCTGTGCGAATAGCTTTTTGATGGTGGCGCTTTGACAACTCCGCCTATTTGTGAAATATTTTTAACCTTAAGAATCATTTTATCTTTCCTAAAAGATTATGTACTTGTCGATTTTCTTCAATTTTTTCTATATTAAAAATATATTTCGAATGATTAATTAATTTTTTGGAAAACCCCATCAAAAAGTATAATATTCCAAAGTGAGAGTACCTTCCCATGAAGTAATAATCCTAAAGCTCCACCAATCAAGGTAGACCACCCAATAACAATATAACATAATGAATTATTAATTATCATGAAATCTGTCCCAAATATGAGAAATTAATCCCAGTGAAAATTATTAGACCTCATTTCAATTATTTACTTATTTTCACATTAAAAAGTGAATATGACACTTGAACTGAATGACAAATCCTTTTAATTTGCATTTTTCAGTTATTATATATATATTATAAAATACCAAATCTTAATTAACAGAAAATATTTTTATTCATGTTTGAAATAGTTCTGCAATAAGATTAAGCCAACATGGCTTTAAATAACTTATTAATTGAACTACCTCGACTTTGTAGAAGTCGAGGATTCCTAGATTTGTTTTTTTGTGCCACTTGTTTATTTGGCGTTTTCTAGGCTATCCCCGTAGTCCCA
>CADBHR010000123.1 GCA_902794475.1 uncultured Methanobrevibacter sp.
GTACTAACTTTTATACCAACAGTTTTTGGTTCGGTTGCATTAGCATAATTCATAATCAAGCTTGCTGATATCAATTTAACTTCTGTTGTGAATTTGATTGTGTAACTATTGTTTTTATCTTTCCTTTCAAGGTCAAAATCACTAATTGTTAAATTTGTTACGTTTCCAGTTTCATTGGTGTAGACTAAAGTCAGGTTAAAGTTGTTTTTGACTAATTCAATGTATTCTACTTGATCGAATACTTTAACTGGAACTATGATATCTTTTCCATTGCAGACAACACTGGTTTCAGTTTCGATTGTGTTGTTTCCGAATATTTTCACAGTAACTATTGCATATGAAGTATTGTACTGTGCATTACCCAGATAGTTGATTGTCAGGTTGTAGTTTCCAACAGGTAATGTTTCTGTTATTTTAATGAGTGTAGCATTATATTCAAAGGAAATGTTTTTATTTCCGTTCATCTGCCGGTTTTGTTATCTTTCACTTGAACTGAGATGGTTTTATTAGCAGAATCTTCTTTAAATTCATATTTTTCCTTCTCAGGTATAGTGGTTGTATTTGTTAAATCTTGATTCGTATTTTCATCGGCTACGTTTTCGTCAGTATCACTATCACTACTGAGGACAACGTCTGTTCCGTCATCAGCTGATTGGACATCACTGTCAGAGGTGACATTCTCACTAGCACAGACGGATCCGATGCTTATTAATAGGAATATTGCTATTGCTATTAATACGAAAGAATTTTTCAATTTCATAAATTTATTGTCCTCCTTTTTAAGAAAATCTTTTTTAAATAATTTTTGCTCAAATATTTTTTTTTAAATATTTATAGCATTATAACTTTTGGATTTTGAGATATATAAATCAATCTATTTTAATATATATTATATAGTGAAAGTTGATTTTAAATGGTAAAAATGAGGTTTTGGCGATGTAATCACTGTTGAAAAATATAGTATAAATTTAATCAAATTGTATTAAAAAAAGAATTTTTGAAGAATAAAAACTATTCTTCAACATAGGAATCGATGTCAATGTCCAAGTCATCACAGATTCCTTTCAATTGTTCGTATAATTTTTCATCGATTGCCACGCCATTTGCTTCAGCATCAGCAATCCTTTTGACTTCAAGGTCTCCCGGAATTGCAACGTTTTCACCGGTTGCCCTTACCTGTGAGACGAAGTCTTCGGTATTTGCTTTGAATTCATCAAAGTCACCGAATTTTGAAGGGTCAATTACGACATACAGGTCTCCTTTTGTACAGTCCTTATCTGGTGAAGCTGTACCAGTTACTCCATGACCGTATCCTGCCTGTACCAATGGTCCGGTTAAGATTTCAATTAATAAGGCTAATGCATATCCTTTGAATCCGCCAAATGGTAAAATAGAACCTTCAAGTGCCGCTTCAGGGTCATTTGTTGGATTTCCATCTTTGTCTAATGCCCAACCGTCGGGCAAATCAAGTCCTTTTCTTTTTGATTCGATGATTTTTCCACGGGCGGTGACTGAAGTTGCCATATCTACGGTAATATATGTGTCTGATGGAATTCCTAATGCGACAGGATTTGTTCCGATTAATTTTTCTTTACCGCCTAATGGTGCAATTGCAGGATCGGTATTTGCTAAAACCAAACCGATGCAGTTTTCTCTTAAAGCCAAGTCAGAATAAAATCCTGTAACTCCAAAGTGATTGGTATTGTGAACACCTACACATGCAATACCTACTTCTTTAGCTTTCTTGATTGCAATTTGCATTGCTTTGTATGATACTGCTTGTCCAAATCCGCTGTTACCGTTGATTAATGCAATGGCAGGAGTTTCTTTTTCAATAGTAATGTTGTCTTCTAGATTGATTGTGCCTGCTTTGATACTAATTAAATATTGTGGGAATCTTCCAAGTCCGTGTGATGTGAATCCTTTTAGGTCAGCATCCAATGTAGCTTCTGCAACTAATTCCTGATCCTCTTCGCTGGCTCCAAGCTTAGCCAATATCTCCTTTACAAGAGCCATTTCATTATCTTTCATTATCTTCATTCTTTCACTCCCTTTTTTGATAATTAGTATTCGATTTCAGATCCTTCAAAAGTCTTGACGGTAATTTTTTCATCATCTGTAACTTTACCGATTATTTGACATTCACAGTATTCTTTTAAAGTTTCCATAATCTTATCCGCTTCTGTCTCATCGCAGATAACAACAAAACCGACACCCATGTTGAAAACCTTATACATTTCCTTGATGTCTACATTCTGTTCATAAATAAGTTTGAATATTTCTGGAACTTCCGGAAGGTCACTGATGTCATACCCGACGCCTTTTTTCAAACGTCTGAGATTGGTGAACCCTCCTCCGGTAATATGAGCAAGTCCATTAATTTTGTATTCTTTTTCAAATAGGCTTACAATAGGCTTAACGTACAATTCAGTTGGTCTGATAAGCTCTTCACCAACTGTAGTTTCTCCGTTAGGCATTTTGTCATCAACAGTCAATCCAGCATCATCGAACAATGCTTTCCTTGCAAGACTGTAGCCGTTGGAGTGAATTCCATTACTGTTGATACCGATTAAAACATTTCCAGGTTGGATATCTTCGCCTGTGATGATTTTGTCTACATCTACAAAACCGATACCGGTTCCTGCAAGGTCGAAGTCTTTAATGATTCCTGGAAGTGAAGCTGTTTCTCCCCCAATGATTGCGATTTTTGACTCGTTTGCACCGGTTACCAAACCTTCAGCAATTTCAGCTGCTCTTTTAGGGTCTGGCTTTTCAACGGCAAGGTAATCAACTAATGCAATAGGTTCTGCTCCGACACATAATATATCGTTAACAACCATTGCAATACAGTCAATACCTACGGTATCGTATTTGTTCATCATTTCAGCAATTAAAATTTTACTTCCAACACCATCAGTACTCATTGCGATGGCTTTATCGCCTAATCTTACCAAAGCCGCATAATGACCACTGTCGGTAATAATATCTCTACATTCCAATGTTGATTTGAGTTTGTCTGCTAGTGCAGAAACAGTAACTGCTTCCAAATCAATATCTACACCGGATTCTGAATATGTAACCATAATAACACCTATTTAAAAATAAAATTAATGTTGTAATAGATTTACAACATTTTCATAATACTATATATTTTGTTTTATATAGTATTTAATTATTATTACTGAATTCTTACACAATCCAAATTGATTGGAGTTTTGGTCTCAATCTTATAGCTTCTGTGAATTGATGAGGCCAAGTCCACAGCCTTGTATGGATCGCCGTGACAGGTGATGACCTTCTCAGGTCTTGGATTGAGTCTTTTGACATATTCCATCAGTTGTTTTCTGTTGGAGTGACCACTGAATCCATTAATAGTTTTAACTTGCATTTTGACACAGAATTGTCTGGTTCTTCCGTCGTCATCTTCAAGCGGAATTTCCTTCCAGCCTTTCTGGACCCTTCTACCCATTGAACCTTCAGACTGGTATCCTACAAAGATGATGCTATTTCTTTCATCTTCACATAGCCATTTGAAGTATTCGACTGAGTTTCCTCCGGTCAGCATACCTGATGTTGATAGGATGATTGCAGGCTGTTTGGCTTCGACAATATCTTTTCTTTGGTCATGATTTTGTACCTTTTTAAACATGTCTGAGACAAATGGGTTTCTTCCCATGTGGAAAATTTGGTCTCTTAAATCTTTGCTTAGGTATTCTGGCCTTGCGGTATGGATTGCGGTAGCTTCCCAAATCATACCGTCAATGTAGATTGGTACCTCTTCAATCATTCCATGTCTCATGTACTCTTCAAGAACGACCATTAATTCCTGTGCCCTTCCCACTGCGAATACTGGAACCAGTACTTTTCCGCCACGTTTAAGGGTTTTATAGATGGTTTTCATCATTTCCTTTTCAGCGTTGTTTCTGGAAGGCTGCACGTCTTCCCTTCCACCGTATGTACTTTCCATAATCACGGTTTCAGCACGAGGGAATCTGATTGTAGCAGGTTCAAGTAGTCTTGATGGTTCATATTTGAAGTCTCCTGTATATACCAGGTTATGAGCTCCGTCTCCAATGTGCATGTGTGAGATTGCTGAACCGAGGATGTGTCCTGCATTGTGCAATGTTAATCTTATGTCCGGTGAAATGTCGGTTACTTCACCATAATCCAAGGTAAGGGTATTTTTAATTTGATGTTTTACATCTTTTGATGTAAATGGTAGTGGATTGCCTTCCCTATGGGCAATGTCCAAGTGATCAAATTGTAAAAGTGTGGTTAAATCTCTAGTCGGAGTTGTACAGTAAACAGGTCCGTCATATCCATAGTGGAAAAGATATGGTACAAATCCGCAATGATCTAAGTGAGCGTGAGATATGATGACTGCATCCAATTCTTCAATTGAAAATTCAGGGGCATTCAGCATTGGAAATGCATTTTTATTGTCTGATGCAGCAACATTGACACCACAATCAAGTAAAACACGACTGTTTGGTGTTTGCAATAACATTGATGAACGTCCTACCTCTTTGAATCCTCCCATTGAACTGACTCTTGCCCAATCATTAGGGAATTTGCTTCCCTGGTGGATTTGACGTCCAAGCTTTTGCAGTAATTTTTTTCTGTCCTTACTGCTGTTTTTTTGTATAGTTCTTATTTTTCCAATAATGTCTGAACTGATTGGAGGAGTTCTTAATATTTTAGGAGCCCATCCTGTATTTTTAACAATACTTCTTGAGGTAACACCGTATTTTCCAATTACGAGTCCCGGTTTTTTGGCGGTAATGACCACTTCGCCGGTTACGGTGTCAAAGTAGATATCTGTAATTTCAGCTCCTTCTGGAACTATTTCATGAATTTTATTTATAGTTGCTTCAGGTTCAAGTAAAGCACTTTTGTCAGATCTAATAATAATTCTTTTTCTAAGTTCTTTTGCAAGTGACCTTATAAGGTCTCCGTTTTCAGTAATAATTTCTGGATTTTTAGTGTAAACCACTACTTCGGGTCCTTCAAATTCCACTTTTGAAACCTGAATTTCATCTGGTAGCTTATCTAAAATCTCTTTTTTTATTTCTTCTAAAATGTCTGAAGTCATATAATCCCTTCAAAAAAAGTTTGTGTAGGATAATAGTTTATGAAAGCATTTAAGCTATAATTAGTAAAATTCCATATATTACTTATAGTTTCCCAAGAATCTCATTAATTTTTTCATTATCTAACATTTCAAAGCCGTTTTTATCCACTTTGGCAACCAAATATCCGTTTCCGGAGAATGTGTCACGTTCAGCAGCGGCTCTTATAGCTCTTATGGCTATTTCAATTCCTTCGTCAGTTGTTAAATCATCTCTAAATCTGTCTTCAAGAACACCGTAAGCTACGATGGAACCTGATCCAGTTGAGATGTAAGTATCTTCAATCATACCTCCGGCTGGGTCTAATGAGTAAAGAGATGGTTTGTCTCCGTCCATTCCTCCAAGCAATGTTTGAACATACATTGGTCCGGAACGTAAGATGTTTGCAGTTAATGATGCAGCAGCCTTAACGCTAATTGCGTCATTATTTCTCATCTGATAGAGTGAGACTTCCGCTTCAATGACTTTCATTAAGCTTTGAGCATCTCCAACGGAACCAGCTATGGTGGTTACAATGTGATCGTCAATTTTAAATATTTTTTCTGCTACTTTGTGAGCTACAAGGTTTCCCATACTAGCTCTTCTTTCGCTTGCAAATACAACTCCGTC
>CADBHR010000124.1 GCA_902794475.1 uncultured Methanobrevibacter sp.
AGTCAACGGAAACCTTGAAGTAATCGTGAGCAAGGACGACTTCACCAACTTAAATGACGGAAAAGACTTCATAATATCAAATGATGCGGATTATGCAACACTTGAGGATAAAAAAAGGAAAAAATTCAAATATAAGATATTTTTCGACTACAACAGGCAAAGCCACATCATCAACAAGGACTGTCTGTGCCTGATTGAGGAAATGAATGAAATCAAGAAATTGGGTCTTGATTCACTGATTCTGGATTGCAGATATTCAAATGAAAAGTATACTTCGCAAATACTCTCAATTTATGCTGAAAGCCT
Source organism: uncultured Methanobrevibacter sp. (assembly GCA_902794475.1). Taxonomy (GTDB): domain Archaea; phylum Methanobacteriota; class Methanobacteria; order Methanobacteriales; family Methanobacteriaceae; genus Methanocatella. The sequence continues at coordinate 307 of CADBHR010000124.1, forward strand.
TAAGAACAAGACACCGGAAGAATTAACCGAATATAAATACCAGATTATGGATTTCTCACAATCCTACATCAACAAGGGAAATTATATTGAAGGAAGATTGCACGAGGACAAAAAATGAGAATTCCAGAATTGCTGGCTCCTGTCGGATCAAAAGACCACCTGAAGGTGGCAATCAATGCCGGAGCCAGTGCAGTATATCTTTCCGGAAAGAACTACGGCGCCAGGAAGTTCGCCGACAACTTCACATTGGAAGAAATTGAAGATGCAATAAACACAGCACATATGCATAACGTCAGGGTTTATGTCACCGTTAACACCATAATCAAGGAAAGCGAACTTGAAAACGTCATGAATTACCTCTCCAAGTTATATTCGATGGGTGCTGATGCTGTTCTGGTGCAGGATTTAGGTTTGATTGAATTAATCAACAAACATTTACCCAACCTTAAGGTCCACGCATCAACACAGCTGACCTGCGAAAATCAGCTGAAGTTAAATTACCTTGAAGGCAAAGGAGTCAAAAGAGTTGTGCTTCCGCGTGAGATGAGAAAAGAGGAAATCAAAAATTTCAAGACAAAAATGGAACTTGAAATATTCGTTCATGGAGCTTTATGCTATTCCTATTCAGGACAATGCCTGATGAGCAGTTTCAAGGGTGGACGAAGCGGAAACAGGGGAACATGTGCACAGCCTTGTCGCCAGAAATACAAAATTCAGGGAATCAAAAGAGAGAATTATTACTTATCTCCATGCGATTTGTCACTGTATGACCATTTAAGGGAAATTGCAGAACTGAACATTCGCTCGATTAAGATCGAAGGAAGAATGAGGTCCAAGGAATATCTTGCAATTGTTGTAAGCAATTACAGAAAGGCATTGAACAAACTGAAAAGCGGAAAGACATCAACTTCCGAAGAAATAAGTTTGGTGTTCAATCGAGGATTCAGCGAAGGGCAATTTTCAAATACATCAAAAAGAAGTCTACGGGCAGGCCATATCGGCTTAAAGATAGGTAGAGTAATCAAAAGTAGCAAAAACCAGCTTGCGATACGGCTAAACGATTCCATAACAACAATTCCCGAAAGGGGTGATGGTCTTCTGATTGTCAAAAATGACAATGACTATGGCTTTGAAATATCCCAGGACCCATTAATAACAACATTTAATCATTTCAAGAAAGGCAAAAACAAGCCAGTGAAAGATTTGAGCAGAAGGGACAAAGTTCTGATTGTCAAAAAGGTATGGCAGAACAGGGATGCTGACTTTAACCTGAATGAATCCGAAGCGTATCTGACAAAAAGAAACAGATTGGCCAAAAAGGTCAAAGAAATTGAAAACAGGGGCTCAAGCTATGTCAAATCCAAACTGATATTGACATTTTCAACCAAGAACAAATTCCCTGTTCTGAAAGGAAGATTGACACTTGCAAACCGCAAGGAAATAACCGCTGAAGTGACTGGAAACACACCTTTCGAAAAGCCCCTTAAAAAAAGCGTCAGTCCAGACACCATTAAAAAGCAGCTCATGAAGCTTGACAAATATCCATTTGAGATAACACAGATTAACATCAATTATGACGGGACACTGTTCATCCCGATAAGCAAGATAAATGAACTGAGAAGAAATCTGCTGGAAAAACTTGAAAATGAAACCATAAACTCATACAAGCACAAAAATAAAAGAGTCAAATTGGATAAAACAGGAATTTCCTCAAAAGGAGAAGCAAACCTTTCATTTTACACCAACAATCTGAATCATCTGAAAAATATCGAAGGAATCAGAAGGGTTTATCTGGAGATTCCTCCACAGGATGATTCCCTGACTCTTAAGGATGAAAACTACAACATCAACTACATGATCAGTTTCATCAAGAATGCCGTGGAAATCTCATACGGTAAGGACTATGAGCTGATTTGGAAATGGCCAGACATCACCCATGACAAACTAATCAAGGCATTGAATAAAGTGCGAGGAATACTGAATAAGATGAACTTCCCCATTCCAATTATGAGCGCCAATTTCAATGCACAATATGGTCCATATTCAATGAATATTGCAAATAATGCCAGCATCAACAGTCTTGAAAACTATAAGCTTGTGACAATTTCGCCGGAACTTCGAAGACAGGACTATGAAGACATCATAACCTCCAGTCAAAATCCTGACAAGATTGAAATGCTAGTTCAGAGTTCCGTTGAGCTTATGAAGACAAGATATCCTATTTTGTATGGAAATGAACATAAAATGGATTATGAAAACTATCTGATTGACAACAAAAACAGCAGATATCCTATTCATAAAAGCATTTCAGGCGAAGAGCTGATCATTTTTGATGACAGCGAGCTTTCACTACTCGAAGAAATTAGTCACCTTAAAAATCTTGGATATTCTAATTTTTCAATTGACGGACGATATAAAGACGATGACTACTGCAAAGTGATTAACATTTATATACAGGCTTTGAATGGAAATATTGACAAAAAGGAACTTGAAAAATACAGTCCTAAAAATACCATTGCCAACTACTAATATTACTTTTCAAATGCTCTCGGCAAAATCGAATATATATTAAAAATATATATTATCTTACAAAGGGTTTGGTAAAAATGTGTGGAGAAAGAATTACATTGCAAAACATTAAAGGAATAGGGGACAAAATCTCTGAAAAAATAATTAATAGTGTTGGAGGCGAAGAGGAACTCCAAAAAATAGTGGATAATGTTGATGTTGAGAAAATATCTTCAATTGATGGAATCAGCCAAAGGAAAGCCATTGAAATAATGAACCAATTACTTGGCAATCCCCAAGAAGATTTCATGAAAAGCGACAGGGCAATGGAGCTCTATGACGACATCATTAACAAGATTCTGGCTTATTCAAACACTTCATACTCTAAAAACAGAATATTGCTACTTTCTCCTACAAAAGACATTGACAAAATCAGTTCAAATCTTGATTTTGTAATGAATGCAAAGGAGCATGTTTCACAACTTCCAATCATCAAATTGAGAGGTCTGATGAAAAATCTAAAGGAAGTTGAAGAGGCCAAACCCGAGTATGACCCAAGCAAAGCCATTATTGTCGAATCCGAAGAGGACAATTCCTATCTGACAGATTTGGGATTGAACCAATATTATCCTATTATTACCGCAAGCGATTCCCCGCTGCTTAAGGAAGAACTGATGAACTACGACCTAGTATTTTATGTTTATTCACAGGGAATACTTGATTTTGAAGGAATGCCAAACCTGATAATGATTAATATTGATGAAAACGATTATGAAATCGTTCCTGAGAAGATAATCAATTTCTTTATTCAAAACAAGGAATTATTCTTGAGAGTTCATGAAATACAAAAGATTAGAAATAACGATAGCATTTTAGGAGAAATCATACCTATCATTGATGAGTTGAATATTATCGACAAAAGGGAAGTGGATATTGAAGAACTTGTATTTTCTCTAAAAGATGAGATGGATGATGAACTGGAGAAATCCATAAAAAATATTGATCTTGAAGGAGATGAAATACTTAACCTATTAAACAATAACTTCCCTCCAAAGATTAGTAAAATATTTGACGAAATTATCAGTAAACGGAAAGAAATTATTCGTGAAAAAACCGGATTGAGTTTTGACCCGTACCTCCGGACATATCCAATCCAAATTGACGAGACTGAAATACAAAGGGTAACCCTCGAGCAGTCATCAAGAAAGGAAAACGACATCTTCGACATTAAAAAAAGTGCGGCAATAGAACTGAACTCAATTAAAGAGCGTGCCATAAAAGAAGTTGAAGACACAATCAAATTCGACTATGAATTCAGTTTAGGCAGTTTTGCATATGAATATGGGCTGTGCAAACCGGAATTTTGCGAAAAAATAAAACTGAAAGGAGCATTACACCTGGAGCTATCACTTGAAAAGGACAAGGACTATGTTCAAAAAGTGGATTATCAATTAACACCTGACGAAAACATTGCACTTTTAACAGGAGCAAACAGCGGAGGAAAAACAACCCTATTAGAGACTCTAACACAGATATCAATTATGGCTCAGATGGGACTGCCAGTAAGTGCAGACAGTGCAGAGATAAAATTATTTGACGAAATCTACCATTTCTCAAAGAAAAGGTCTCTTGATGCCGGAGCATTCGAATCATTCTTAAATGTGTTCATACCAATCGTCACCACCAATAGTGAAAAGTTAGTATTATTAGATGAACTCGAAGGAATAACAGAACTCGATGCAGCCGTCAAAATCATATCCACATTCATTGATATGATTAAGGAATCAAATTCTTACGGTGTGATTGTCACTCATATGGCAAGGGAACTAATGAATTACACCAACATTCGCGTAGATGGTATTGAAGCAAAAGGATTAGATGAAAACTATAATCTGATTGTTGACAGAACCCCAAAAATGAATTTCCTT
>CADBHR010000125.1 GCA_902794475.1 uncultured Methanobrevibacter sp.
TTTTTCAAATCATCAAATGAAGAGATATTAGCGTTTGAGTCTTTTGGTACAATTAAAACAACTTTGTTTTCTAAAAATTGAAGATTGGTTTTATTGTCAACTAAATTTTCATCAGCTAAAGCGTTCATCTGTTTATTGGAAGCGGACATGAAAACATCAGCCTTCAAACCGTTTTCAATTTGAGTTTGCAAATCCCCACTTGAAGCGTAGGTCGGTGTAACTTTTACACCAGGATATTTCTGTTCAAACATTGGAATTAACTTTTCATCAAAAACATTCTTTAAACTAGCAGCAGCAGCTAAATTTACTTCTTGTCCATTTAAACTATTGTCAGAAGAATTGCTTCCTCCCAAAAAGTCAAATAGGCCTGCAGAACATGAACCAATAGAAACAACTGCAATGGCAATAGCTATAATGGCAATTATTGCGATTTTATTAGATTTCATAATTATTCTCCCATATATAATAATACAAACCAGACAATTAAATGCAATAATCCATGAATGATGAAGCAAAAAGAACATCATTACTATTCGATGTAATCTATTCATTACTTTCCATTCATTAAAAAATCATTAATTGCACTTCATTCATCATGATTGGCAATAATATTTATTATAACAAATGATATATAAATATTTACATATCGATGTTAATGCATTCATATCGAAAAAAAATGAAAAAAAAATATCAAGGGATTGCCCCTGATTGGCAAATATCAAATGATTCAATCATATGCCAATATTAAACATGTTTTATATCCGTATAATCAGATATTTCAGAATTTAATGTGCACAAATCATCAGTATTCAAGTCATGCACATCATCATGGCCCGTGATTCTTGCAAAGGTCTTCAGCTCTTCGGTTGAAACCCTCAAGTAGTTTTCAACCCTCTTTGAAGCGGTTTCTATTTTCAGTCTTTTTCTCAGCTCATCATCCTGCGTTGCAACACCAACCGGGCAGTCCCCGGTGTCACAGATTTTATACTGCTGGCAGGCTGCTGCAATCATTGCGGCAGTACCGATAGCTATTGCATCTGCACCCATTGCAAGGGCCTTTGCAAAATCAGAAGAAACTCGCAAACCCCCAGTTATTGTCAAATCTATTTCGCTGTCATGCTCATCCAGGTATTTTCGAGCCCTCGAAAGCGCATAGATTGTCGGGACAGATGTTGAATCCCTGATCAGTTTCGGGCTTGCACCGGTTGATCCTCCCCTTCCGTCGATTGTGATGAAATCAGGTTCGGCATACAAAACATGACACAAATCATCTTCTATTCTCCCTGCTGCAAATTTCAATCCTATCGGACGGCCATGGGATTTCATCCTCAACTCATCAACCAGATTTTTCAAATCCTCCTTTGAGTTGACTTCAGGAATTGTTGCAGGAGAGTGAATGTCTTTGCCCAATGGCTTTTTCCGGATTTGTGCTATCTCTTCGGTTACCTTTTCGCCCTGCAGTTGTCCGCCAAGGCCAGGTTTTGTTGACTGGCCGATTTTGATTTCAATAGCATCGGCATTCTTCAGATTATCCCCTGTTGCAGAGTACCTGTTTGGAACATATTCAAAGATGTATTTATAGGCGTTTTCCATCTCTTCCGGCAGTATTCCGCCTTCACCGCTGCATTGAGCGGTTTTAACTGCAGCACTGCCTTTGGCCAAAGCTATCTTGGTTTCTCTTGAAAGTGCACCGAATGACATGTGGGTTATGTAGACCGGACTTTCAATGACCAGTGGTTTCTTGGCGCTTTTTCCGATGACAGTTTGCGTGTTTACATCCACATCAGATTCCAATGGCTGCGGATTCAACTGATTTCCCAAAATAAGTATTTCATCCCAGTTAGGCATCGGCATGTCAGTATACATCGCAGACACTATGGACTCACCGGTTATTGCCATTTGATGGATTGCATCCATATATCTAATGTCCCTGTCGCTTTTTGCATATTTTTTGTCATATGCCAAATCGGAGTCGGACCCCTCTGCCTTTTGAGTTGACTGTGAATTTTCAACCTCAACGAATTTGGAGATAGGCTGACCACATATTGGACATTTGTCCAGGTTTTTCAAAAGTATCCCTGTTGATTCCTCATCATGGATATGACCACAGATAATGCATTTGTATATCATAATATCACCTTAATTCTTTTAATGGTTAGGTGAAAGCATATAAGTTTTTCTATTTGCATATTTCATTAACGATTCCCAAAGCATTCAGTGACCTTGGAAAACCGATATACGGCAATATGACAGTTATTGCTGAAATCAGTTTTTCCTTATCATTTCCTACACTTAAATTACCCTGAACATGTCCTCTAAGCTGGTTTTCACATCCTCCTAAAGTTGTGATGAACACAAAGGTGATCAGTTCCCTTTCGCTGTCGTTCAGGCAGTCACGAGTGTAGAAATCACCGAAGCAATATCCTTCAAGAAAGGTGTTGAAGTGCTTTTGGCCTTTGGGGGCATTGTCATTCATAGCCTGAATCATTTCGGCTCCAAAGTACCTGTCCTGGATTTCACGACCCAATTTGTGTCTGTTTTCAGGATTTGTGTTTGATTTGCTTTCCAAGGGCATCTCAATTCCCTTCTTGTCGAATACCTTGATTACAACTCCAAAGAAATTGTGTGCACGGCCAAATCCAACATATGGCACGGACTGGTAGAGCAATTCCTTTACCTCTTCAGGAGTTACGTATTCATTAACGGCTGAAAGCAATATCTTTTTGAATGCCTTTGGTGACTGGCAGGCTATCAGTGATGCCAATGTAACCAGAACAGCCTCCTTTTCAGACAATGTTGAGTATTCATACACTTCATCAAATGCGAAGTTTTTAAATATCTCATGAAATTCAGGGTCATTTTTCTGGATTCTTGCGAAATTGTCAAATAATTTATTCATAGGATTATTATGAAAACAGATTTATAAAAAATTTGTCAAAAAAAAATCTAAATCCAATATCGTATTAAACTGAAAAAAAATGGAAATGAGAGATGAACTCTCATTGTTTATTAATCTTTCTATTCTGCAGCCGCAATGTCATAAGGAAAACAATTCCCATCAGGATAGCAGTTACCTGCATTACGAATGCCATAGTACTCTGGACAATGATGTTTACAATATCAACAACAGTACTATTGTCTTTAAGATTATCTATATTACCCACTTTCTGGAAGTAATTAGCAACTTCCAACTGAAATTGTTCGTCTCCGGAATGGTCAGGGGCATGGACATCAACTGCGTTACTAATACCTCCCATAACTCCAAGAATCAGAATAATACCAATAATTGCTGTACCCATTGATTCCCCTAATGACTGACCGGTTGAATTAACACCGGATGCGTTATTCTGACTTTCCTTAGGAATATTGACTAATGCAATATCCGTACATAATGCCATAATGAAACCGAGTCCTGCTCCCAATACAAAGAGACCCGGGACTAAAGTCATTATTGATGTATCCAGTCTGAACTGATTGCTTAACATCAGACATCCGACGATTGCCATTATACATCCTATTGCTATGATTACCTTGTGACTCAATTTTCCGGCCAAACTTGGAGCTATTATTGCAAATATGAGCAAACCTATAGTCATAGGAAGAGTGGTCAAACCGGTATTGAATGCATTTAACTGCAATACGCTTTGCAGATACAGGGAAACAGCAAACAATGCCCCTCCCATTGAAAGATAACTCATTAACAAAATTAAAGTTCCTACACGTAAATTTCTATCCTTGAATAAGTCCATATCAAGCAATGGCACTTTGCCGCCCCTTTTTCTTCTGATTTCAAAGTATGCAAAGATCGCTAATGCAATTAGGCCTGCAACTATTATAATTATACTATTATTGAAATCTTTAGACAGTGACAAAATACCTAAAACCAGCAGAACAAGACCTATAAATGAAATTATAGATCCGGTAATGTCCAAATCGCTTCTTGATTCTGTAGGTGTGAAATCAGGTATCCTATTACGCATTATCAAAATAATGAAAACGATTAGCAATTCACATCCAAATCCATATCTCCAACTTAAAAATGTTGTCATGACCCCTCCAAAGAGCGGACCGATAGCAGCCGCAACTGCACCCATTACACCAACAATTGCCAAAGCAACTGTACGTTTTTCACCAGAATATGTTCCACTTATAATGGAAATGGTAGCCGGCAGCATTAATGCCCCAGCAATACCCTCTATCACTGACCATCCGATAAATAACATTAAAGCACTTGAACTTATTGCCGCAGTGAATGTGCCCAGACCATAAAGTGCAGCACCGATTAGAAATAGTTTCTTTTTACCGACTATGTCCTGAAGCTTTGCACTGAGCAGCATGAATGCCGCAGTGATGAGAGTATAAAATGACATGATCGATTGAATCGTACTCACATCAGTATGCAGGTCCACAACAACCTGGGAAATACTAACATTCATGAATGTAGCGTCCAAAGCTATAATAAAGGAAGCGAGAGCCACAACTATTAGCGGAATCCAAGAGTGTTCCTTAACAGTTTCATTCATATTAATTTAACCTCCATATTTAAATATCAACAAGACAAAAGTTTTGTCATGTTATTAGGTGTTAGATATATTCAATAATTTTATATCTAATTATTATTCTCTCTTTGTTGTTTTATATATTTATGCGACCTTTCCAATAGGGAAACAAAATATGGAGGATTTTGGAATTTAACTCTAAAAATTAATTATGTATCGAGTATCCGAA
>CADBHR010000126.1 GCA_902794475.1 uncultured Methanobrevibacter sp.
TTTTACTGACAACTCTGCTCGTTTGGGTGGTGCGGTTTGCTTCTTAGGTAGTAGTGGTACTGTGACAAATTGTAATTTTACCGGCAACACTGCCTCAAGTGGTGGAGGAGCAGTTTACTTCTCAAGTAGTGGTACTGTGACAAATTGTAATTTTACCGGCAACACTGCAGCCCTAAATGGTGGTGCAATCAACATGGGTTTAGGTACTGTGTCAAATTGTAATTTTACTGGCAAATAATGCAACTACTGGTTCTGCAATTTACTTCTACAAATATTATTCTGAAGATACTTTAACTATTTCCAATTCTATTTTCTTAAACAATAGAGCAAATTCACAAGCTTTAGAAGTAACTAAATGATAATAATATTACAATCACTTTCAAAGGTCAGAATAATCTTTTAAATGCAATTTATTCTAGAAATGATGCTGAAGTTACTTTTACAAATGTGACTTACTGGGGCGCAACTGGAATTACAAAGACAGGCAGTACTGCTACAACTCCGTCTAGATCCAATAAGGCAGCCGGTCAGAATATAACTGTTAGTGGCGTTGTTAATGATAATTTTGTTTCAGATATTGGTTATGTCACAGATGAGAATGGTGCAATTGTCTTAAACATAGGTACTGGTGATAATTATTACATCAGTGTTCGCCATGACGCAGATTCATACTACACTGAAGCTGAAAAAACAATCTCAAACAACATTAAATTCAATGTGAATGTTACCTCCCAGACAACAAACAACTGGACGGTTAACATCACTGCAAAATCCAACATTCCAAATGACATTATAGGGGGCAGATTACTATTTATCTTACCACACAATATTGAAATCAATGCGACTTATGTTGCTGACGGCATCTGGTGGGCAGAGTACACATTTGATAATTATGGCAATTATCAGATAAGTGCATCCTATATCGGACATGACAATGTAAGCATCAGCAATGCTACTGTAAGCATCATCAAGGCCAATTCAACAATATCTCTTGACGTTCCTGTGTTGGAATATGGAAATTCCGTCAGGCTTGCCGTAAACACAACAGGTGCACTCGGCATCACCGCAGAAATCTATGACGGACAGATCCTTGCCGTTATGGGTAATGTGATTATCCTTCCTGATGATTTGAAAGCCGGGCCTCATGCCCTGATTATAACAGCATTGCCTGATGCCGACCACATTGGAATAAAAAAGACTGTTCCGATATACATCGAAAAGGCAAAAACACAGTTGGCCGCAAGCGCAGTCACTGCAACCTACAATGTCAACAGTGAATTGGTGATTTCTTTAACTGACGGTCAGGGTAGGCAGCTTAAGGGTGCTGTTGTATCTGTGGATTTAAATGGCGTTAAAAATTACACAACCGATTCCGATGGTCTGATTGCGTTGTCAACTCAGGGTTTGATTCCTAATGTTTACACTGTTAACATTGCTTTTGAGGGTAATGACTACTATGGCAGGTCTAATGCTACTACAACTGTGACAATCCTCAAGGACGGTACTAATTTGGTGGCAGAGGCAGTCACTACAACCTACAATGTCAACAGGGATTTGGTGATTTCCTTAACTGACAGTCAGGGCAGGCCATTGAATGGTGTCAGCGTATCTGTCAACATCAATGGCAATAAGGCATATGCAACCGACAAGAACGGCCAGATTAAAATCAATGTTGCAAATCTGGTTCCAAAAACCTACACCGCCAAGATGACATTCAATGGAAACAGCAAATACGAGGCCTCTTCTGCAAGCGTTAAAGTAACTGTCAAGAAGGCCAATGCAAAAATGGTGGCCAAAAAGAAGACATTCAAATCCAAGGTAAAAACCAAAAAATACACAATTACTTTGAAAAACAATGTCGGAAAAGCCATTAAAAATGCAAAGATCACCATTAAAATCAAAAATAAAACATACAGAGAAAAAACCAACGCCAATGGAAAAGCGGTCTTTAAGATTAAGAAGCTGACTAAAAAAGGCACTTTCAAGGCTAAAGTTAAGTTTGCGGGAAACACCTATTACAATGCTGTAACCAAAACAGTTAAAATTCAAATCAAGTAACGGCTTCGGCGGTTACTTCCTTTTTTATTTTTTGTCTGACCAAACGCCTATCATTATATTGGACGTAGCTTTGATATATTCGCTATTTCTTCAATTTAAATTTATTATATTGGTCATTTCTTTCAGTGGATTAATCCGCCATTAGTTGGCCAATACTTTTCGAAAGTTCGTAGGGTACGGAGTTCGGAAATTAGGAATGTTATATACATATGATTGACACAGTATTAATTGAGGTTTATCTGTGTTGGCTAAATTAGGTACTTGAAGCTGAAAACTGGGAGAAAAGGTGGCTTTTGCATTATACTGGGTGACAGGAATAGGTGATAGTTGTCAAGTAGGACCTTAATGATGGAAGGCATGAAGATTTAATTTGGTGGTGTGAGATGATTTCAAATTTTTAATAGAACTTTTGTTAAAATTAACCTACTCCTCTATACGATAATTTTTTAAACCCCTTCAACTAAATATTTATAAGTATTTAGATTACAATTTTTAGTGAAAATGTAATCACTAAAAATCTTGCAAAAATTGGATTTAAAATTAGATAAACATATAGGTTTTATAATGACTATTACTCATAAGCATATTGATGAAATTTTTGAATATGATGGGAGCCAAATCAATCCCTCATGGGCGTTTCAGGAATTCGGCATTTACGGGTCTTCAATCATAACATGGATAGGTCCGGTAAATATAACTCCTGACAATCTGAAGGACTTTGCCGACGTTGGCCTTGAAATCAAGTCAAATTATATGGTCAATTTTATTTGCGAGTTTTTCGACCAGCAGCCTCCGAACATGAGGATTGCCTATTTAAGGCAAAGGCTTCTTGTAATGATTTTCAGAGAAATATTGACTGAATATGGAGTTCAAACAAGAAGGGAAGGAGATGACATTTTCGTTGACGGAGGAAAACTGTCCATCTCAATAGCTTCCGTATCATTGAGCTCAGCAAAGATTCACTTTGCGCTTAACCTTGAGGACAAGGGAACTCCAAGTGATGTTGAAACAATTGGATTATATGATATTAGAGTCAATGGACTGCAAATATTCACAGAAGACAATTTGCTGGATTTAATCAATAAGACCGTAACCAAATTTATAGATGAATTGGAAACAATTGAAAAAGATATAAGTAAAACAAAGGTGTTAGGATGAAGATTTTAGTTAATGGTATTCAATCAAATTTAAGGTTCTCCTCAGCTCATGTAATTCCTGGCCATGAATCATGCGGATATATCCATGGGCATTCCTACTTTGTGGATGTGGAAATTGAAGGTGAAAGAGCAGGGGAATTTGAATTTGTAGTTGATTTTAAAGATGTTAAGGGTTATACTAAGGCGATTTGTGATGAACTTGATCACAGATTGCTGATTCCAGTTTATAATGACTTAATTGAGTTTAAGGACTTTGACAAAAAGACAGATTCAATTTTCAATTTGAAAAAGAAACATACGGTTCATTTTAAAATCGATGGCAAGGGATATTCTCTGCCGGGTGTCGATTGTGTGTTTCTGCCGCTTCCATACTCCTCAGCTGAAGAATTGTCAAAATTCTTTGCTGAAACTTTGGCCAAAAAGCTGTCCGAAACTTATGACAATTTGGAATATGTTGCGGTCTGTGTAAATGAGGGAATCGGCCAAGGTGCTGAATATAGGAAAGATTTATAATGAAAGCGCCGATAATTGAAATATTTTCATCATTTCAGGGTGAAGGCCTTCTGATAGGTGAAAGACAGATTTTTGTAAGATTTGCAGGCTGCAATCTGAACTGCAACTATTGCGACACCAATGATAGTAAATCCGAAAAGTCAGGCAAGCTGATGACTCCTGAGGAAGTCACAGCTGAGATAAATAAATTGATTACTCCTGACTGCATGACCATATCATTTACTGGAGGTGAGCCAAGCCTGTATCCTCAGTTCATTTCTGAGGTGGCTAAAAATTTCAATCTTAAAATAATGCTCGAAACAAACGGCACTTTGCCGGAAAACATAGACTCCATTGAGAAATTGGATGTCGTTTCTCTGGATATTAAGCTGCCGGAGCATTTTGATGGTGATTTTGATAATTCCATTTTTTTAAATGAGATTAAATCACTAAACTTATTAATAACAAAATCTATAAATGTATATTGTAAAGTAGTTATATTGCCATCAACAAAAATAAAGTCATTTAAAGGGGTAGTTGAAAAATTATCGCAAAATATTTCAAGCAAAAGCAACCTTAAAATAATTATCCAACCTTCTAGTCCGTTAGGAGAATGGAAAGACATTAATTTTAGATTATTTGAGTTTTCCGAAGTTGTTGGGCAATATTTTGAAGTTTCCACCATTCCTCAAATCCATAAAATTTTGGATATTGAGTGAATTTTTTTGTTTTGAATTGATTGATTTTTATTTTGATGATAGCAATTGTAAATGAGGTGTGTAAATGAAAGATAAAACATCTATTAACAGAAAATCAAATACTGGTGCAGTTGAACGTGAAACCAAAGTTCATGATAGGGAAGGAGACATCATGGCTATTGCTACTAGAGATGTAGTTTCAATTCCTCCTTCAAAAAGTATCAAGGACACTGCAAAAGTAATGATGGAACATGAATTTAGAAGATTACCAATCACAGATCCTGGTTCTGGCAAA
>CADBHR010000127.1 GCA_902794475.1 uncultured Methanobrevibacter sp.
TCAAATCATTTAATATATTGTCAACATGTGATTCCATAGTTAATATTAGAAAAAACTTTATATATAAAATTAGATATTTTAACATTATGATTAAGTTTACAAGTAGTGAAGTGAGAGATTTAATAATTGCATTTATCGTAATTTCACTGTGTTTTGCAATTGCAAATGCCGGAAGAAATATAAATGCAATATTGACCATCCTTCCATACATTATGGTCGGCGTCGGTACCGGTTTCATCCTCCACGAGCTTGGACATAAGCTTGTATCAATGAAATACGGATACTGGGCAGAATTCAAATTATGGCCTCAAGGATTGATATTTGCACTTATAACCTCATTTTTCGGCTTTGTATTTGCGGCACCCGGTGCAGTATATACCTACGCAAACCACATGACCGATGAGATAAACGGTAAAATCTCAATTGCAGGACCTGTTGTCAATATCATCCTCGCATTGATATTTCTGGCAATCGGAATTGCGGTCTATCGCTCCGCATTTACCTCACAGACTGCAGTAATAATATTTACCGTCTGTCTGGTGGGCTATTCAGTCAACAGCTTTTTGGCAGTATTCAACCTGCTGCCTATTGGAAACCTTGACGGTTCCAAAGTTCTAACATGGAATGTAGGAATCTGGATTGCCACAATAGCAGTCGCAGCGATACTTACTGCAGCATCCATGACAATAGGCTTTGAGAATATCGTAAGAATGATTATGGGAATAGCATGACCGATGAATTGACATACTTCAAAGGAACACACAGGGTAATCTCTCCCGAAAAGACCATTGAAAACAATGAGGACAAGCTGAAGACAGCCGGAATCACACGTATTGCAGACATTACAGACCTGGATAGAATAGGCCTTCCAATCTATACCGCAATCAGGCCAACTGCTGAAGATGGTGCAGTGAGCATTTACGGAGGAAAGGGAATTGCCAAAGACCATGCAAGAGCCTCTGCAATGATGGAAGGCTTTGAAAGGTATTCCGCTGAAAGGCAGGACAGCGATGAAACTAAAATCGCCACAGTGGAGGAAATATCCGAATTGGGAGAGTTCATAAATCCCGAATCCCTGAATCTGCCGAAAGACTTTAAAAAGCAGAATCTGGATTCCATGAAGCTGGAATGGAGCACTGCAAAAGACATAATTTCAGATAAGGAATATTTCATCCCGACAAATGCAATTTACCATCCTTACATCCATGGAAACGAATGTGAAAGCCTCTTTAAGTCAAATACCAATGGCCTTGCATCAGGAAATGTCCTGGAGGAAGCAATCCTGCATGGAATATTTGAAGTGATTGAACGTGATGCATGGAGCATATTCGAGCTTACCCACAAGAACTATGCCCAAATTGATTTAAACAGCATTGAAAGCGACATTGTCAATGAGACAATCGACAAGTTCGAATCAAAAGGCATTAAAATCAAGCTGATGGATTTTACCGCAGACATCAATGTTCCGACAATCGCCGCATCAGCCGATGATACAGTCACACGGGATGCAGGTCTTTTAACCCTTGGAATGGGAACACATCTTGATCCGGAAGTTGCAATCCTGAGGGCATTAACCGAAGTGGCCCAGAGCAGGGCAACACAGATCAACGGTGCACGTGAAGACACAGTCCGAGCAGATTTTGCCCGTGAGGCGGGATATGAGCGCATGAAAAGAATCAACAAATACTATTTCAGGGACGAAGATGAAAAGATAGCCCTTTCAAGTATTGAAAACAAATCAGCAACATCAATCACAAAGGATCTGGAAATCGTAAAAGATGAATTGATTGGCAATGATATCGACAAAATCTTATATTACGATTTGACACGCCCAGAGCTTGATGTCAGTGTTGTTCGAGTCATAATTCCTGAAATGGAACTTTTCGCACTTGACCCATCAAGGGCAGGATACAGATTTTTGAAAGTTTGATAAAATGCTTAGGATAATAGTTTATACCGGTCTGTCACTTCCTTTTGATGAGGCAAAAGAAATTCTCGATTCAACCGAAGATGTGGAAGTGATTTATAAAAGGCCCATTCAAAGAGGAGATTTGGGCCAAGCCATGAAAGAGCGTCCGGACATCATCGCAATTATTGACGGAGTGTTTCACCAGAGCTCCGCAGTGGGGCACAAGGAAATACTCAATGTGATAAAAAACGGTGTTAAGGTATACGGCGCTTCAAGCATGGGTGCATTAAGGGCATCCGAACTTGATACATTAGGAATGGTTGGAGTGGGATATGTCTATACCCAATATGCCACAGGTGAGGTTGACTCCGACGATGACGTGGCCGTGATGCTTGACAGCGAGACTCTTGAAGCATTGTCCATCCCATTAATCAACATGAAGTATGTTTTCACCAATGCTGCTGACGAAAACATCATTACCGAAGATGAAAGGGACGAACTGCTTAAAATTGCAAAAAAGACATTTTATCCAAAAAGAAACTATTCACAAACATTAAGCGAATCCGAATTGGACGATGATAAAAAATCGGAACTGATTGATTTCATCAGAACATCACCTGACATTAAAAAGGAAGATGCAAAAGACCTCCTTAAAGTAATTAAAAAAGAAATTGATGAAACTAATTAACCTCATCTACATTACAAAACTGTTTTTAACAAGAATTTATTGAATGATTAATTAAAAGTAAATCATGACTAACTAAAATGATAATATTGATGAAAATATACGTTAAATTCATCATAAAATTAAAATACTAAAAGAAAAATAGTTAAGGGGAAATGAATTATTTTTCATTCATTTCACGATACTTTTTAAGAACAATATCTGGAGTTTCGATAACATGATCAAAACTTGTTGAAAATTCCTTAGTCTCAAAATCGCTTTCGACTTTCCGGATTCCATTTAAAGAAAATGAGCAACCATCAATTTTAAATCCCACATCGTCTGCAACAACCGAAATCAACTTGACTTCAATTTCAGATGCCTTCTCCAAAACCTGATTTGCCTTAACCTCATATTTCAGGTTCAATGTCTTGTGAGGCATTATCTCATTAATGGTCCTTTTGATGACTGAATCGAAAAGCTCCAAAAACTTTACGGCTGGAGGTAAGTCATTAGCCCACCAATAAGTAATGACAGAGTTCAGTACAATCTCATGCTCGGAATAATCATCATATAATCTTGCACGAACACGAACAGTACTTTCATCTGTTTTAATCACCAATACTGGACTAACAGCCATTATACCACTATTCGTTTTTAACTAATGCTTTGATTAAATCACTTGCCCTTACAAGACCGACCAAATCTCCTTCAACACCGATTACCGGAATTTGCTCGATGTTTAAGGATTTCATCTTTTTAGCACAGTCAGAAACTTTAGTTTTGGAATTAGCCACTTCAACATTGCTGACAGCAACATCAGCAACAGTCTTGTCAGCGAATTTTAAACTGTTTTTCTCAATGTATAATACTGAAGTACTGTCCCAAGACCATTTATCCCCTTCGGTTCCGACAGTGGAACTGTGTTCGCTTCTCTCGGAGATAATTTCAATTTCAGAAATGAAATCGGTTTCAGTCAAAATACCTGATAATTTAGCTTCATCATCAAGTGCCAAGATTGATTTTAAACCGAACTGATTCATGGTTTCAAAAGCAACATTCAATGGAGCTTTTTCCCATGTTGTCGGAACAGTGGTAATCATATAATTTTCAACAGCATCATGCACTTCAATTTTGGTTAATGCTTTAGACACCAAATCAAAGGAGGTGATGATACCAACTAATTCACCATCATCATTTACAACAGGAACTCTTCTAACATTATTTTCCATCATAACGCGAGCAGCATCAACTACATCGTCACCAGGTTTGACAGTGATTAACTCTCTGGTCATCAACATTGCAATTTGTTCTTCATCAGGATTATTAATTAAATCAGAACGAGTTACTAGTCCTACTAAAATATCAGTATCCTCTTTAACTACAGGAAGTACTGCCTTGTTTTCTTTTCTCATTAAGTCTAAAACCTTTTCCCGGTTTCCTGGAACGGAAACGCTAACTACATTTTTAGACATTGTTCTTTTAACTAACATAAAAACACCTTTATAAATACAATAATAATTAATAAGTTTAATGGACAACAAGTACTGCACATTTTGCTGAATTTACAACCTTATCTGCTACACTACCCATAATAAATCTATCGAAGCCAGATTTACCAGAACTACCCATTACAATCAGGTCAATATCCTCTTCCTGGGCAACCTCTAAAATGACTCTAGCAGGTGAGCCTTCCCTGATTACATGAGTAATCTTCACATCATCTTCATTCAATTCATCAAATTCCTTGAGATTTTCTTCTGATCTTTCCTTTAAGATTTGATTTAACTGGTATATCTCATCATCCAATGGAAGTCCGTTAACAAAATTATTTTCTGTGACACTCACAGCAACTATTTCAGCTCCACTAACCTTTGATAGGAATAACGCATGTTTTCCAGCTTTCTTTGCGAATTCTGAACCGTCTGTAGGAACCAATATTTTTTTATACATCATTAACATCTCCCATAATATATGGATTCATATCCATGATATTATACATTTATCTTTTTGTTAATGGTATATAATATATTTTTCGTTTCTACACGATTGCATATATTAAGGTATGGATTTTTAGAAAAAGATTTTAAAACATTGAACTCGGCAAAA
>CADBHR010000128.1 GCA_902794475.1 uncultured Methanobrevibacter sp.
AAAAAGAAGATTCAACGGAGGGAACTATAGTAGAAGCACAAAACTCCAAAATAAAGAAACAAAACTCAAAGACATATTATACAACATCTACAGAGCAATCCAAGTATTTTAAATGAGGGTTTCTACAAGGTTAAAAAATCAAGAAATTTATACGATTCCTTGTGTGAGAATTTTCTGATACCACCCTACTTTTAGAAAATTAAAATTAAAAAAATATTATTTGACATTCAAATTTATAAAATTCCCTGAAAGTCATTAAAATAACTTGTAATCATTTTTACGAGGAATAATATCGATTATTTCAATTTTTTGATTCTTTTCCGAAATATAAAAGATAATTCGATAATTTCCTACCCTAGCCCGATGACATTTAGGGCATTTAACACTATTCAATTCTAGGAATTCCCCATCATATGGATTATTTAATATTTCATGATACTTTTTAGTTATCCTCAAAAGTAATGATTTATCATGTTTATGCTTTTTAAAAAATTTTTTAACACGGTCATGTTCATATAATGCATATGTCATTTTTTAATCTCATTTTCCAATTTTGTTATTCTTTTTTCTAACTCAGATAATGTTAACTCAGAGACATTCTCCATATCTCCTTTTTCGAATTTTTCAATGTCCCGATTATATGCTTCCGCTTGTTTGTCAGAAAATTCTTCATTCTCATGATAATAATCAATTAAGAAAGCTATGACATCATTGAAAGTTTCGTTTTTAGATGCAAGTTCAGATAACAATTTATGAGTTTTTTCAGAAATTTTAATAGTTTTGGTCATCATCGGTTTCACCAATATATAGTATACTCAGTATACTATAAATAATTTTCTATAACTCCACAGAAGACTTCAAACAATGAATTAATATTAAATTTGGAACTAAATATAGTTTTTGTTTGAAATAAAAGCAATTTTACGAAGTTAAAGCAATATTATATTATAAAATCCGCGAAAGACTTGTTACTATCCAAATTTCAATCGAAAAAATCAAGCTAACAACCCACATCAAAACAATGAAAATAACTAATACTATTAAATTATAATATGGCTAACTAAAAATAAAATAAATAAAAAAAGAAGAGTTAAAAACTCTTAAAATTAAAAATAAATCAAGAAATCTATACGATTCCTTGTGCGAGAATTAGGTGAAACCACCCTACTTTCGAAAAGAAGGAAAGAATTTTAAAAAAAGATAGTCAAAAGGGAGTTTAATCCCTCAAGACTTTATTTAATTACTATTTTAAAAGTAACAGTTTTATAAGCAGATGCCTTATAATTGGCATTGCCCGCTGCTTTTATTTTAACTTTTACTTTATAGGTTCCTTTCTTAAGACCTTTGCCAACAGTAACCTTACCAGTTTTCTTGTTGATGGTTATCTTCTTATTGCCGCTTGCTTTGGCGTATGTTAAAGTTCCCTGACCTTTTTTGGTGAATGTTACTACTTTGGATACTGCAAGAGTCTGTGCTTTCTTTTTAACTGCTGAAAATTTAACTTTAACGGTTTTTGCTTTAACGGCCAAAGGATTAGCTGCTTTGTTGATTTTAAATGTTACCTTAACTTTTTAGGTGAAGCTGATGACCATTTAAGAGTATAGTCAACACCTTCTTTTAGGACAGCCCCGTCTGTTAAAGTGACTTTTGGCTTTTGAACTTTACCATTATAAGTAAAAGCTGTTTTTGACAATGTTACTTTAACATTAGCTATATCCGATACGACAGTTGAATTGCTTTGCTGAGTTGAATTATCATCAAAAGTGTTATTGTCTAAAACCAATTGTGAATCACTGAATATATCAGAACAATTGTTTGCAAAGTTATCTTTAAAATTGGATTTTTTAACTGTGGCATTGGCTTTAAATCCTATTGCTCCACCTGTATCTGCAGCGTTTTTAGTAAAATTACAACCGAAAACATTATAATTGCTGGATATTGAAGGATACATACTCGCAAAAGAACTCCTCCAGTATATTGCACCACCATAAGATGCTGCGGAGTTATTTACAAAATCACAATCTATAACATCACCCTTATTAGTAAGGTAAAGCGCACCACCATAAGATGCAGAATTATTAACAAAATCACAATTTACTACAGTACCGCTGCCTTCAGCAAAACGAGAATTAATAAAGTAGAATGCATCAATTGAAACCGCACCACCATAAGATGCAGAATTATTAACAAAATCACAATTTACTACAGTAGCATTAGCATTGAATGAAATAGCACCACCTGATGATGCAGCTGTATTATTAGCAAAAATGGAATTTGTTATATTGCCCTCACGTATACTGATTGCACCCCCAGACCCTGCTGCAGTGTTATTTACAAAATTACACTTCATCACTTGACCGTTTCTATTGAACTGAATAGCACCACCATTATAACCGGAGTTATTTACAAAATAACAATCTGCCACATCACCATAATTACGCAAGTAAACTGCACTTCCAGCATTATTTGTGAAATTACACTTTTCAACAGTACCCTCACAGGTTTCATTTTCAAAGTAGATTGCACCACCATAAGATGCAGAATTATTGACAAAATTACAACCTGTTAGAGTAGCATTTCCGTAAACTTCAACAGCACCACCATAATCTGCTGCAGTGTTATTTACAAAATTACAATTTGTTATTTCACCATTCCTATAAAAGTAAACAGCACCACCATTATCTCGTGCTTTGTTATTAGTGAAATTACAATTTATCACATTACCATAAGTATAAAAGAAAATCGCGCCACCGTCATCATCATATCCTGTCGCAGTGTTATTTACAAAATTACAGTTAATTAATTTACCACCGCCATAAGATCCAAATGCTCCGCCATATCCCTCACAAACAGTGTTATTTACAAAATTACAATTTGATACAGTAGCATTATACTCAATACTAATAGCCCCAAAACAAGAAGCGGAATTATTTACAAAATTACAATTTTCAACAATACCATAACATGCGTCGATAGCACTACCTCCTTCACTTGCCTTGTTATTAGTAAAATTACAATTTGATACAGTAGCATCATAACTATCAATAGCACCACCACATCTAGCAGCATTGTTTTCAAAATTACAATTTTCAATACTGCCAGAATGTAAGGAGATAGCTCCACCATAATCCGCAGTATTATTTACAAAATTACAATTTACCACAGTACCGGAACCTTCAAAGCAAACTGCACCATCACCATACCATGTTAAAGTGGTATTTATAAAGTTACAGTTTTCAACAGCTCCATTACTGTTAAAGTAAATTGCTCCGCCATCATCATCATAATTAACATTTTTAATTGTTAGATTTTTAATTGTTACACCGGAAGCTTTTACTTTAAATACCTGAATATTTGATCCTGCCATGTCAATAACAGCACCATTTCCATTAATACGAGTGTTATTTTTAGTGATGACAATAGTAGATCCGGAATCATAAGCATAATAATCATGCCGTAAGCTTACAATTCCTCCAGAATCTATCTCATTAGATAGCTCTGAATAGGTGCTTTCATCAACACTTAATACATCATTTCCATCATCGGCAGTTGAGACCATCTCATCCTCCAACTCTTGAGATAATTCCACAGAATTATCGTCTGTTAGCGTGTCATTGGTGTCTTCAACAGCACTGACAGCCCCTATTGTTAAAATAGCCAGTAACAGAAAAGTCACAAGCATAATATTTTTAAATTTCATTTAAACATCCTCATTTTAAAAAAAAAATAAGGGAATTGAATCCCCTTAGCTGATTTTAATTTTAAATGTAAGAGTTTTATAAGCAGATGCCTTATAATTAGCATTACCGGCCGCTTTGATTTTAACTTTTACATTATAGGTTCCTTTCTTAAGACCTTTGCCAACAGTAACCTTACCTGTTTTCTTGTTGATGGTAATTTTCTTGTTGCCGCTTGCTTTGGCATATGTTAAAGTTCCCTGACCTTTTTTGGTAAATGTTACCACTTTAGATACTGCAAGAGCCTGTGCTTTCTTTTTAACTGCTGAAAATTTAACTTTAACGGTTTTTGCTTTAACGGCCAAAGGATTAGCTGCTTTGTTGATTTTAAATGTTACCTTAACGCAGACCATTTGAGAGTATAGTCAACGCCTTCTTTTAGAACAACACCATCTGTTAATGTTATGACCGGCTTTTGGACTTTTCCATTGTATGTGAAGGCAGCTTTGGACAATTTCACATTGACCTCCGCTATGTTTACCACTACTACACCAGTATATTCGGCTTCAACTAAGACCGGATAAGTCCAGGCAGTACCATAATCACCACTGACAAACAGGAACCTTGGAGATTCGATTAGACCGTCGGCCCCCTCATAATAATTATGCAAAGCATATATTCTAGTATCATTCAACTCAGTGGAAGTAACATTAGAAACTGTCTGATTTTTAACCGTAACGGTTTTGCCGCCGGTTTGCAATTGAGCAAGATTCAAAAGTTGACTGACAGCGTCGTTAATCATATCCCCTATGACAGCATCATTGCCAGGATTTGTATAATTAGATTTCACAGGACCTACAGTAATGTTTATTAAGTATACGGCACCAGTACTTAAATCTGTTAAAAGCAACCTGCCATCAATGGAAGTTGTACTTAAATCAACTGCAATATCTTTTACTTCTGCCTTTCCAGTTGTATTATTAAATTCTGAATCAGATCTCCAAACAGTTTTGATAGCGATATCTCCGATTATGGTAATGTTTTCGCCAGGCTGTTTTATGGCATCACCAACATTCCAACCGTAGAAAACACGATACTCTTTTGTAAATCCGCATTCCGGAAGTGTGAAATTGGTATTGTTCTCAACAACGACATTTACCATCTCACCTTCACCGCCGGTGGCATTGAATGAAACCATACAGGAAGAACCGCTTGCATATTCAGCAACGACAGTTACATTAACCAGCCATGATGTTCCATAGTCTCCCCCAATTTCTAAATAACCCCCAGAATCAATCCAATTGTATGTTCTATTGTCATACCTTTCCAATACAGAGTTAGTAACATTCTGACTTTTAACTGTAACTGTTTTGCCTCCAGCTTGGATTTGAGCAAGATTTAAAAGTTGATTTATGACTTCAGTAATATTGCCATCCACATCAGTATTGTTAAATTTAGACAATGATGATTTGATTGGAACAACCGTAATATTACTTTTAAATACCTCACCGGTAGCGATGTCACTCAAAATCAGTTCACCATGAATTGAAGTAGTACTTGAATCTATTGAATTATCAACAATTCCAGGACTCGCAGAGGGATCAGAAACAGTGACAAGAAATTCCTTTTGATAAAACAAATCATTGTATCCCTGATTATCATAGGATATTGAAATGACATGAGTACCTACTCCCAAATCGGAAAATACATGTTTTACAGTAGTATTATTCGCTAATGAATAAAGAGCTTTGTGTTTTCCGTTGACATACAAGTCTATCCATCCTTCTTTAGGGCCAGTTACTGTAACAGTTACAGAATCCCCCACATTAATCTCGTCAGAAGATATGTCTGATGTGAAATTTTGTGAGTTTTCAACATAATATACTCCAAATAATTCCGTGTTGTTTTTGCCGTCTATAGTGTAGTTAACATAAAATACGTGTCCCCCTGCAGATAATTTAGGCAGCGGAATCTCACTTGCAGAAGCGCTGATAAGATATCTCACAAGCAATTTGTCAGGATCATAATTATCAGTTACATTATTATAGACTGCATCATACAAAGCAGCCTCTCCTTTAAAATCACCTGGAGCTTTAAAAATGATATATGAGACTTCACCTGCAGCCACTGTATAAGGCTGGATGAAATACGGTTCAAAAACGAATAATACTACAGATTCCTTGCTGAGATTATTATATGTAAGTTTAACTGTGTGGTTACCCAGGAAATCACCGAAATTGAAATCCTTCAAATCACTGTCACGAATAAATACAGAAGACTTTGTTGCGTCAAATTCCTTATTATAATATTGTGTACCGTCAATGGAAAGTGTGACAGTACCATTTAGTGAATTATCATCCCGAACATAAGCAATATATCCGTTATCCTCACTAGCATCAACCTTATCCCTCACCTCTACAGTTACATTTTCAGACAATGATTCGGAAGATGCCAATATCTCATCTGCATCAGATGACAAATCATCATCGCTTGCAATAATTTCATCAGAAGGATTTTCGGCCAAATCCTCCGAAGACTCATCAACTGCCAGCACATCACCTGAAGAGAAATCCCCAACAGAGGAAGCATTATCAGCCGCACTGACAGCACCTATTGTTATAACAGCCAGTAACACAAAAGCCACCAGCATAAGCTTTTTAAATTTCATTTAAACAACCTCATATTAAAATTGCATATTTTTAATCAAAATATATGTATATTTATAAACACGATAATATTTAAATAAATACTTTTAAATCAGTGTACGAACGGTCAATATAAACACAAACTAAAAAAAAGCCAAATCAGGTTGAAATTTCATCTCACCAAAATATTCTATTTTTTGCCTAAAATCTCTTTTATGATGCGTTCATCATCCTTATCGAAGGTGCCTAAGAGATATATTAGCGGGAAATAGAATACAATCGCTAAAGGAAGCACCAGCCATATGTTTATGGTAACAAAATGGAAAATCATTCCTAAAATCAAGGACCCCACAACAATCTTTGATATATCAAAATAAAAAAATAGAAAAAAGATGGTAATATCATACCATCCTAGGCCAAAATTGGCATTTACATAATCTGATAACCCATTAGGTTATGTCATCGGCAAATCACCGTTTACCCATTCTATATAGTCTTCCAGAGTCATTCCGTCGCCTTGACCGCTGCGAACAATACCGTCTGCATCAACCCATACACCGTATTCATCATTCCAGGTTAATCCATCGTCTGTATCTGTATTGTTATCTGATGTGCCGTTGGTATAGGAATTTGCAGTTGAATCGTCATCTGTTTGCTCTACTTCATCATCTGCCTCATCATCAGTGACGGTTATGGTGACTTTAGCAGTACATCCGTCATATTTATCATTTCCGGCATAATCTGCTACAATATCATAGCTTCCGGCATCTTCATCACTAAGGGTCAAATAACATTTACCATCCTGGTCTGTGGTAATTGAATATTTCTCATCATTGAAAGTGATGTTGACACTTTGACCTGAAAGAGCATTGCCCTTGGAGTCATTTAGTTGAAGCTGCACTTGTTCTCCATTCTGTAAATTATCATCGCTTAAAAAATTGATCTGTGTTTCCAGCTTACCGCTTGATTGACCAAACATGAAAACAGCAGCACAAGCAATGATAATGACCACCAATATTGCAATAATTAGATTTTTATTCATGTTTTCACCTATTAATGTTATATAATAACACCATTTAGGGTATTTATTCACAATATTATGAATATTTTTTTAAATGAGTGAAAGTCATATAATATCCGAAAAAGAGGAGGTGCTGAAAATTATTTTTTAAATGTATTGGAGCATTCGCCAAACTAAATATCTAAAAACAAATCAACCAGATTAATCAACTTAACAGACTTAAAATTAACATGAAAAAAGATTAGGAATATCGTCGAAACGACGATACAGCAAACATTCTTAAAAAAAAACATTATTTTAGTTCGAAATCCGCCATATGCATAAAGGAGAGGTTCAACACCCCTCCCACTAATGCAAATAACGTGATTTTTAAAGATTTCGTAGTTTAACACCTCTTTTGAATTCTTATATCAACAACATAATGCAAAGCAATAATGAAACCAATAAACCTAAAACATCGCAATCATTATCAGTAGATGCGAAAGTTATTGTATCATTATTCTTATCACCAGTAACATTACCACTATTTTCTTTTCCATCATCTAAGAGATTTTGACCTTGATTAATACTTTTTGATACGGATCCATTATTATCTGATGATATGTCAGGAGATTCGAAACTTGCTGAATCCCCATAACCGGAGGTCACGAAAGATTGTGAATCTTTTAGATCCAACTCTTCTTTGGAATCATCATCACATATGTCTTCACTACCTGAATCAGCAGAAGTCCTGTTTTCACAATCATCTTCACAACCTGAATCAGCAGAAGTCCTGTTTCCAGGTGAAGAGCTAGTTTTATATGCGAGAAGTGGTTCATCACGACAGTATGAAATTAATTTGTAGAATTTTATGGATGAATTTGTATAATTTCCATCCCAGTCATAATCCCAATCATCGAAACCGTAAACCAAGTCATAATCATACCAATCATCGTCTAAATCATCATCCCAATCGTCATCCCAGTCATCATACCAATCATCGTCCCAGTCATCATACCAATCATCGTCTAAATCATCATCCCAATCATCATACCAATCATCATACCAATCATCGTCCCAGTCATCATACCAATCATCATCCCAATCGTCATCATCAGAATCATCATACCAATCATCATCATCCCAATCATCATCCCAATCATCATCCCAATCGTCATCCCAGTCATCATCATCAGAATCATCATCCCAATCGTCATCCCAGTCATCATCATCAGAATCATCATCCCAATCGTCATTAAATCATCATCCAAATCGTCTAAATCATCATCCAAATCGTCTAAATCATCATCCAAATCGTCTAAATCATCATCAAAATGATTAATACTTATTACATCATCATTTATTGTGTCGTTTCCATCTGCAATTATATTTTCATGTGCACTTGCCGCTGAAATTGACAGCAACAATATGAGCAATGAAAATATAACTATTTTAGTTTTAAATTTCATTTATTAAACCTCGATTTTAATTTTTATTCCTAATTCTCTTTAAAAACTAGAAATAATGTTTTTAGCTTAAATGAAATTATTTTCAAATATTGAAATGGCATTTTTAGCGCATTTATCTTTATAAAAAATAATAAGATCAAAGCTAAAAAAATTATTCCAAATATTTAAAATTAAGAAAAAAATTTTTCATTAATTTAAATATTTTACAAAAATAGCGGGAAAATCCCTAGAATTTTTTTAAGGGATTGTGATTTTAATTACTCCAAATAATGCAAAAATAGAAGTGTTTTCTACAATAAATGGAGAATTGACATTACATTTTTTAAAGAGAACACAATCGTGGTTATCTTCTTGTTCGGCACTGGTAATGGTATCAAATTCACTAACTTTTGGAAGATTATCATAACTGTTAAGCTGTTTAGTGAAGCTGGTGTTAGTACATTCACATCCAATCATTTGATAAGAAGTATGTTGAATATCTTCTGACATGTTGCATGATAAACAATCAATCTGTGGGCTGAATTTAAAACTTTGAATTGCTGCAGTCTTATCAGAATTGTCCTGCGCATCATACAAACAGCCTGCATCATCAGACAATTCTAAATCGGATTGCCCATCAAATGAATCAATGCAAACATCAGGAATTGTATTTAAGTCATATGTTTGATTCATTAATGTAATATTGTCCTGAATCAGCATATCCGAAATATTGCTGTCAGATTCTATAAATAATTCCATTTCATCATCCAAATCATAAGAATTTATTATTAAATCCGCATCCGGATAAAAACTGAAATCTGAATGATATTTATAGTTTCTAAACATCGGATTATAATTGGACGACGGAATGTTAGCCATTGCATTATGAGTAAATGACAAGTTCATGATTTTATCAAGAATATCAGAAAACGCATTTACATCAATTAAATTCACAAAAGAAAAGTCAGCATATTTCGCCCAGGCATCCATAAAATCAAGTAAATCATATTTCAAATAAGTAACAGTTATAAAATCAATAATATGACTGTTGCTATTGAAAACATCTCCAATTTTATTTTCTTCAATTAAGTTTTCTAATGAATCCAGATTTAAATGATTAAAATATTTTCTGTAAATGGAGCATGTTTGCGCAAAAAGGTCTTCTTCATGAATGTCATTTAATGCGCCAACGCCTATAAAATCACGAGATTGAGAATTAGAAATCGTTCCATCAATATCACACTCATTATCTCCAACATCTGCGCCATCATCCTTTGAACAAACTGAACATGAATATGATTTGTGAACAGCAACATTCTTATTTGAAGAAGATTTAGCATAGGATGCGCCATTAAACCCATATCCTGCAGAGGCATCACGCTCAACCAATGAGCCATGATTAGTATCCTGTTCAGTATCCTCCTGTGACATATTTTCATCATCATCCATAACATCATCATCTAGGATGGGATTCTCGGTAATGTTATTTTCAGCGTAACCTTGATCAGACTCCAGCTCAATGTAATCTGAAGTTGAATCGGCTCCATCACCGATTGTTATGTTTTCTTCAGCGCTAACAGCAGAAATTAGCATGAATATTAGTATTAATGAAAATATAATAATTTCTTTTCTAAATTTCATATTCTCAACACATTGACAAATTTTATCGATTGACATATAAATAATTTTTGTTTTACTCTTTCACCAGTAGAGTTGAAAATCATGTTTCTTTCATAATATTTTCGTGACCCCAACGAATTAATTGCTTAATTATTTTTTTAATC
>CADBHR010000129.1 GCA_902794475.1 uncultured Methanobrevibacter sp.
TGGTTCAACGGGGATAGCCTGAAAAAATACTTAAATTAACCATTATTAAGTGAAAATAATTCAGGAATCCCCATCCTCTATAGGATGGGGTGGTTCAATTTGTATAATGTTTTTTCTATATTATATTAAATGAACCGCTTAATATATATACTAATGAATTACATAAATAAACTCATTAACAAATTAAATTTAATTGAATGAAGGTTTGATAATATGGTTAGGTTTTCACAAACTCTTGATGATGCACCATCAAGAAATCAAAAAAAATACTATGCTCGACAGGGGCAGAGGCAGTATTATGAAGAACGCACTGCTGATTCTAGAACTATTGACGATATTGTCTACAGTCAGTTTCCTAGACCAAAGCAGGTAAACAGATCAGTTTCAAGAGATAAAGGATATGTTGAACCAGAAGAATATGAACCAATTAACGTACTTCATGAACAACCCCAAATTGAAAGAGAATCTATCCAACCAGATTATTCCAAACCAGAATTGACCTTCCCTGCTGACCAGAACATTCAATTTGGTGTTAAATATTCTCCAAACTCAAAACCTCCGGTCATTGGTAACAATTACACAATACGTTCAAATTCAATCATCTACAATGATGTTGTCATTGGGGATAATTTCAGAACAGGACACAATGTTGTAATTCGTGAGAATACCAATATCGGTGATGATGTGCTGATTGGAACAAATACTGTCATTGAGGGAGACGTTATTATTGGAAATGATGTCAGCATCCAGTCCAATGTTTACATTCCAACCAATTCTGTAATTGAGGATAATGTTTTCATCGGGCCTTGTGCTTGTTTTACCAATGATAAGTATCCTGTAAGAATCAATTATGAACTTCAAGGACCTAAAGTAAGACGTGGAGCTTCAATTGGAGGAAATACCACATTCTTATCCAATGTTGAAGTTGGAGAAGGTTCAATCGTGGCTGCCGGAGCTATTGTAATACATTCTGTTCCACCGTTCTATCTGGCTATCGGAACACCTGCACGTATCAAACCGCTTCCAGACCATCTGAAAGTTCCTAATAGATTTTAGGTTTAAAGGAGATTAATTATGGCTAAATACAAATGTAAAATTTGCGGATATATTTTTGATGAAGATGACATTGAAGAAGGATTAAATATTCCTTCAGGAACTAAATTTGATGATTTGCCTAATTCATTTAAATGTCCTAAATGTAGAATGGCAAAGGCAATGTTTGAAAAAATAGATTAATTTTATATATTAAAGTTTACATAATATTATCATTAACCAATTTAAGGAGATTGTTATTCATGGCAAAGTTTAAATGCAAATTATGTGGATTTGTCACTGACGAGTTTGATGAACTTCCAGAAGACTACAAATGTCCAATGTGTGGCGCAACTGCTGACATGTTTGAAAAAATCGATTAGGATTGATTCAAATGGCTTATGTATGTAAAGTCTGTGGTTTCGTTTTAGAAGAAGACGAATTGCCAGAAGATTATGTATGTCCAGTATGTGGTGTGCCTGCAGCAAATTTTGAAGAACAATAAGTTCTTCATTTTTTAAATTTTTTCTAAAAACTGTTTATTTTTAAAATTAACATTTATTTTATTAGTGTATTTTCCAAATATTTTTTCGATATCCCTATTGTCTTTTGACACGACCTGATAGTGTACCTTATCTGAATATTCTTTGTCGATTGCTTCAAGGGAATTGTTTCTGACTTCTGTGTCAACTATTTTGATGTCGGAATATTCAAAAATAAGTTCATAAACATCATATTCTTCAATTTCAACAATGTCCGCTTGACCGACAGCTTCCATAACGGATTTGGAATATGCACGAACAAGTCCTCCTGCACCAAGTTTTATTCCGCCAAAATATCTTGTAACTACTGCAGTCACGTTATGAAGCTCATTTTTCCTTAAAACATTAATCATAGGTTTTCCTGCAGTTCCGCCAGGTTCTCCATCATCATCAAAGCCTTCACCATCACCAACAATATATGCGGTGCAGTTATGGGTTGCATCGCTGTACTTCCTGTTCAGTTCCTGAATGATCTCTTTGGATTCTTTTTTGTTTTTTGTTGGGTAGAGTGCACAGATGAACTGGGATTTCTTAATGTTGATTTCACTTTGCACAGGTTTTTTAATAGTCTTCATAATATCCAATATATTTATATATCTCATCAAACATATTAACTTTAATAAATTTAGTAAAAGGTGTTAATTGTGTCAAGTAGATCTGCTACAGTTTTAGTAATTTTTATAGTTGCTGTTCTTGCATTCTGTTTTGCAAGCGTATTCGCATCTATGACTGGTCCAATTTCAATTTTACCTAATCAAACTGAATCTGGAGGGGTATTGGATAATCTTTCAGCAATCACTGATGAAAACTCCAACGATAATAGTTACAATTATCATGATTACAATTATTATAGTGAGGATGACTCATCCCATGATGATTCTAAAGTTGAAACAACTACTGATGATTCGTCAAGCAATTCAGATTCACATCAAAGTAGTTCCGATTCCAGTTCATCTGATTCATCTCAAGATAGTTCAAATGTCGATACCACAACAGATGATTCCTATTCTTCTTCCAAAGAGAGCGGAAGCAGTAGTTCAAAAGTTGAAACTACAACTGGTTAACTACTTTTCTTTCTTTTTTTTTTAAAAATCCAATAATTTTTCGACATCAAAGATTACTGCATTGATTGCCAGATTGAATAATCTGTGACCATATTCCTCATCAATGTAAACGCCGTTTTCTTCAACGTCTATTGCACCTTCTTCAATGTTGGGGTCATCCCTGCGTGCCTGTTTGAATCCGTGCAGACCAACTTCTTCATATTCGTCAACGTTTGCCTGATTTTCGAGTTCGTCCTCATTAACTATGCCCAAAACCTTTGCCATAGATAATTCTCCGCTTCCTCCGTGGGGGCCTTCTGATGAGATTACCTTGTTGTTGAAGGTAATGGCAAGGCCGGTTTTGTCTTCAATGTCCCATAATTCGGCCACTAATGGGATGTTTCCTCCGTGTGCATTAACAATGACTACTTTCTCAATATCTAAGAATTTTTTGGCCTGGTTTAATGTATTGATGACATTTTCCTTTAGTTCATCAAGGGAAACATGGATTCCATGGTCGATTGTGTCAAGTTCGTATGCTGGAAAGATTATTCCTAAAAATTTGGCTCCGGTTAGAAGGGATGACTGAAATGCGATGTGTGCTCCGATTTTGGCATCGGTGTCGATTGGCAATGCCGGACCGTGATTTTCAAGGTGGGATCCAAGGGCAATTATTCCGATTTTGTGAACGCCAGGGTCTCTGATGTTTCCTGCCCTGTATCTTAGCTCTGCCATGTCATCACCTTATATTTCAAAGTTCCAGATGTCGTCTCCGACATAATGTTTGGTCTCGACAGCTTTGCCGGAATCATTTGCAACCATTTCCTCACCGGTAATTAGGCTCACTCCGATGGCCAATGGTTTTCCATGGGTTTCATCAATGATTAATACGATGTTTCCAGGTTCAACACCTTCGGAAGCATCAACAATTCCAGGACTCATGATGTCAGCACCATTGCTTACAAATCTGATGGCTCCCATGTCTACGGTAACGGTTTTTGCATCAATTTGGTTGGCAAGAGCTGCTTTAAGTGTTGGGAATGGTTTATCATCAATAATTATAATGTAAGGTTCTCCATCTACCAAAATAAATGAATTAGGTTCTGCTTCAAGTATTTCAACATTCTTTTTTCCTTGAAGTAAATCTCCATATTCGCCCAATTCTGCTTTTATCTCTTTAATTTTCTTTTTTTTCAAGAAATTTCTTTTTTTGACTTTAATTACCATGATATCCCAATATTATTTTATTAAATAATATTTGTTATTCAAAATTAATAAAGTTATTTGTCAATTATGGAATATTCATTACCTCTTGAAAAGACATATCTGAAATCTATTGGCTCACCAAACTCAGCAACGCTTATTGGAGGATCTCTTTTTGCATATTTTGTTATTGTTGTTGCATTTTCATCACTTAACTTGTTGATTGCGTCATTGATTATTTCAAGTTCTTTTTGGCTGAATTTGAGACTGGGGATTATGATTATGTAATATTTGTAAATTGTTCTGTTATAATAGGGTTCTTTTCTGAAAAATAGGTAATTTTTTGATATTAACTCTTCACTGATTTCCCTAAAGTGTGTTGGTCGTATTCCTCTTTTTGATTTGATATAGGTTTCATTTGTCATCAGTTCGCCGTAAAGCTCATAATAGTTGAAATCAATGAAATATAATATGTTGCAGAGCACAGTCTTTCCAAAATTCGGTTTCTGATGGCATTGCGATAATATGTACATAATCAGGTCGATATATTTTTCACGGTTGAATCTCATTGCTATCACGGTGATGGTTGGGTGGAAATATTTTTGTATGAGATTCAATTTAAGTAAAGTGTGAGAGCATTTGAAAAGTAATCTTGGTTAATATTAATATTGAGGATAGTTTTTTCTTATTTTTTGCCCAAAATAAGGTAACCTTTATATAGTAGGTTATCTATAATTAATAGTATTAGTTTTAATTAGGTTTTGTCTTATCTTAACTTGATTATATTATGTCTAATAATGAGTATTATTTACTC
>CADBHR010000130.1 GCA_902794475.1 uncultured Methanobrevibacter sp.
TTCCCGGCTTCGGATATCCGCTCACTTCAAGCGCTGATGCGATTTGTGCCATTTTTGCAATTTCTTCCGGTTTCATTCTATCACATCATTTAAAAGTAAATATGGTGCAAAATTAGTGATTATAAGGTCTGCTCCAGCCCTTTTGATTGAAAGCAATGCTTCAGTTATTGCCCTTTCAGTCAAGAATCCTTTCTCAATTGCAGCCATGAGCATCGAATATTCTCCGCTTACATTATATGCAACCAGCGGCAGCATGAACTCATCCCTAACCATTCTGACGACATCAAGGTACGGAAGTGCCGGTTTGACCATCAGAAAGTCGCATCCTTCGATTACATCCAGTTCACATTCCCTGATTGCCTCAATGGCATTGGAAGGATCCATCTGATAGG
This sequence comes from uncultured Methanobrevibacter sp., assembly GCA_902794475.1. Taxonomy (GTDB): domain Archaea; phylum Methanobacteriota; class Methanobacteria; order Methanobacteriales; family Methanobacteriaceae; genus Methanocatella. The sequence continues at coordinate 393 of CADBHR010000130.1, forward strand.
ACTTTCTGTCTCCTGCATGAGGTGATGAGCAGGCCGCAACCCTGAATGGCTCATAGAATGCTGAGGCGTATTTTGCTGAATAGGACATTATCATTACGTTTACAAATCCGTTTTCATCCAAGGTTTCACGTATTGCCTTAACCCTTCCGTCCATCATGTCTGAAGGCGCAACGATATCTGCACCGGCTTCGGCATGTGACAGTGCAACTTTGGCAATGATAGGCAGGGATTCATCGTTCAATATCTCAATTCCATCATCAGTGTCATCATTTTCCCTTATCATTCCACAGTGACCATGAGATGTATACTGGCAAAGGCACACGTCAGTGATGACAACCAAATCTGTTTCCTTTTTAAGCCTTCTAACAGCCTTTTGAACGATTCCTGTTGCTGAATAGTCTGGTGTAGCTATTTCATCCTTGGTGTCTTCTTTTGGTATTCCAAATACAATGATTGACTTCAATCCTTTTGCTTCCAATTTCTTTGCGAATTCCACTCCACTGTCCAAAGAGTATCTGAATTCACCTGGAAGTGAAGAAATTTCTTCCTTTTCATCGCCTTGAAGTTCCTCTTTAAAATAAATCGGATAAATCAAGTCGTCTTTTTCAAGTTTGGTTTCACGAACTATATTCCTAATCTTGGCATTTTTTCTAAGTCTTCTCATTCTTGTAGTTGGAAATTCCATAATAATCACTTAATTATTAATTTTTGATTTGAAAATATTTAAAATTTTAACTTATTATAAATATTTAAAGATACAAAAATTAACTTAATTGTTTAGATGGGGAAAAATAATGTCAAATTCAATTGGAGAAAAATTTCAGATAACAACTTTCGGAGCAAGCCACGGTGTTGCAGTTGGCGCTATTGTTGACGGATGCCCTGCAAACCTTGAATTAAGCGTTGAAGATATTCAAAAGGAACTCAATAAAAGAAAACCAGGAACAAGTAGCGTAACCACTCCAAGAAAAGAGGATGATGAAGTCCAGATTCTTTCAGGCATCTTTGAAGGAAAAACTGATGGCACACCCATTTGCGGAGTCGTATTCAACAAAAACCAAAAATCCAAGGATTATTCCATGTTCAAGAACACTCCACGTCCATCCCATGGAGATTTCGGATGGATGATGAAATACGGCCATTATGACTACAATGGAGGAGGCCGTGGAAGCGGAAGGGTTACAATCGGCCATGTTATCGGCGGCGCAATAGCCAAAAAGCTTTTGCAAACACAAAATATTGAAATTATCTCCCATGTCATTCAAATCGGTGACATCAAGGCTTCAAAGCAGGATTTTGACACAATCAGAGAAAACATCGATAAGAATCCCGTTCGCTGTGCAGACCTTGAGGCTGCAGGCGAAATGGAAGAACTGATTTTAGCCAAAAAACAGGAAGGGGATTCAGTTGGAGGAATCGTTGAAACCATTGCAGTCAATGTTCCGGCAGGACTTGGCGAACCAGTTTTCGAAAGGCTTGACGGAGACCTTGCAAGAATACTGATGAACATCGGTGCCGTCAAGGGTGTTGAAATCGGACTTGGATTTGACGTGGCAACACATACCGGCTCTGAAATCAATGATGAATACCAGATTAACGACAATAAAATAACAACAAAAACCAACAATTCCGGAGGCATCATCGGAGGCATGAGCAATGGAATGCCGATAGTATCAAGAATTGCAGTAAAACCTACCCCATCCATTTCCAAATGCCAGGAGTCCATTGACCTTGAAAAAATGGAAAATAAAAAAATAGAAATTAAAGGACGTCATGATCCCTGCATCTGTCCTAGAGTGACAGCCGTAGCAGAATCAAGTACTGCAATCGTTCTTGCAGACCATATGATTCGTTCAGGATTCATACATCCGAATAATTTAGAAAAATAACCTCATTTTCTTTTTACCATAGCCAGCTCATCAAACTCCTTGTGTTTGAATGCCAGCTGGTATGAATTTTTCCTTTCGTTTTCATATAATGTATGACTGGTGCTGTGAATTGATGACTGGACATCCTTAAGAGATATCAGTCGGAATCTCTTCGGATTGTTATAGTTCACATTGAATGACAGACCGTCATAGGCAGCTATTGTTTTGATGCCTGTCTTTTTGGAAACCTTCTTGGCTTCGGTCACAGGATTTGCTGAAATCATCTTAAGACCCAAATGTGTCATTACAGCAACCTGCGGCTTTACTTCCTCAATCAAATCAATGAAATTTCGTGTACACATATGCCCATTGATTGAACGGTTCCCCGGCCTCAACACACTGGCTATGAGAATGTCCGCACCTTCATGCTCTTCAGCCAATCCTTCAAAATAAGCGGTGTCTGAAGTGTATGATACCTTAAATCCATTATAATCCAACTGGAAACCAACACCTGTCGGATCGCCATGTAAAGTCTTTGTACCCTTAATTTTCACATTGTTCAATTGACCATACTCTCCAGGCTTTAGAATGAGTTTTTCCGGTTTTGACTGATGATATGAGGAAATGCACGGTCCCCACTGATCATAACCCTCTAAAACACTTTCACTTCCGACAACAGTTCCTAAATTTTTGGTCATTCCCCTTGTCATGGCTTCAATCAGCACTTCCGCATCATTATAATGGTCCGTGTGCGAATGAGTAACGATTACCCCACTTAGATTTCTTGGGTCGAACCCGAACTGGTATGTTCTTATAAGTGCACCTGGACCTGGGTCTATGTGGTAATTCTTACCTCCGAGGTTATCTATTCTGAAACCTCCAGTCATTCTTCTTTGGCTGATTGCAGAGAATCTTCCTCCACCACTGCCTAAAAATGTTATCTTCATTTAAACCACACTTACAATGAGCATAAAATTATATCACATTTAAGTGAAGACTTATCTTTCTTAAGACATAAATCCTCATTTTCAATGATAACCTTATCTCCTATTTTCACATTGTCGCTTTCTGTAAACATCAATACGTTCTGACCAGGAGCAGCCTTCTGTTTCCAATTTCCATCAACAGCCTGGGTTTTATCATTCAATTGGACAAACAACATGTTTCCATCAACATTTACAACCTTGCCTATTTCACCCTGATTGATAATCTTATTAGCCATTTCTATGTCCAGACTTTGCTGAACCAATTTTTCAGTTAATTCCTGCCTGAATTTGGTCAATACTTTAATATCGTGGTCTATTGTAATATTCAAGTGTTTCTGTGCCTGTGTCTTGTCAAATTTAGGCTGCTGTATCATCACATCAATATTTTTCCCAACAGTCGGGGTTTTGGAGGCGACTTCCTCTAAAATATTCTGGAAAATCTCACCCATATACCTCAAACTTTGAGAGGCTTTCCATTTTCTTTTGATTAATGTTTCAGCCATGCGCTTTCCATATTCATTTCCAAATATAATGACTCCGCTATCTCCTGCCTTACGAGATTCAGTATCTGAACCCAACAATTCAACAATTTGATAACCGTTTGTAGTTCCATAAATACGCCTTCTTCTTGTTTCAAAAGTTCCTTTGGTACTCACTTCACCACGAATTGAATTGCCGACTACCTTGAGCTTATTGGCATCGTCAGTTATTTTGATTGAAATGCCAAGCTCCTTTGCTCTTGCAAGAAAGTCCTCGTCATTATCTATTTTTCCATTATATAATTCATCTTCTAATGTTTTCAAATTTTGTTTATCACCGAAATATCCTATCTTTCTTTTATCACTCGCCATTACACATCCTTTTTTTCCAACATAAGCAATAATTAAGCTCATACTATCTCCTAATTCGATATTTTATTAAATTATTAAAATATCAATAATTTATTATTCATATATATTTTTAGTTATCATGTATTATAAATGTTAAGAGAATTGAAAAAAATAATTCAGATTTTAATTTAAACATGAATTTAAAGCTTAAAGTAACCTTTTAATGATTAAACAATATATTTAAATAATAATATAACAAGAAATATAATTATATTAAATGTTAATTATTTATCGTGATAATTAATATTAAAATATAAAAAAAACAGGAGAAAAACTTATGATAGACCTCAATAAGATGTTTAAACCTGAATCTGTGGCGGTTATTGGAGCTTCCAATACCCCTGGAAAAGTAGGATATATCATTGTTGATCTTATCAATGATGGATTTGAAGGTGAGATATATCCTGTGAACCCAAAAGGTGGAGAAATCCTCGGAAAACAAGCTTACGCAAATATTAAAGACATACCTGGAAAGGTTGACTTAGTAATCATTACTATCCCTTCCCCATTTGTAAACACAGCAGTTAAGGAATGTGGTGAAGTAGGCATTGAAAATATGGTAGTAATTACCGCAGGATTTAAAGAAGTAGGAGAAGAAGGTGCCAAATTAGAAGCAGAAATGACTGCTCTTGGTAAAGAATACGGCATAAACATTATCGGACCTAACAGTTTAGGAATTACCGATTCCCACACCCCATTAAACGGATCATTTTCACAAATGATGCCACCAACTGGAAATATGGCATTTATCTCACAGAGTGGAGCTATGATGGTAGCTATCATCGATTGGAGCGTAACTTCCGGAATTGGTTTCAGTAAAGTTATCAGTTTAGGAAACAAAGCCGGAGTAAGTGAAATCGAACTTTTACAATACCTGGCTGAAGATGATGAAACCAATGTAATCATATGTTATCTCGAATCAATTTCCGATGACGATGACTTTGTAAGGACCATGAGGGAAACTGCACACAAAAAACCAATCATCGTGCTTAAATCCGGTTCAAGCTCTGCTGGTGCAGCAGCTGCATCCTCACATACAGGAGCATTGGCTGGAAGTGACCTTGCATTCGATACAGCATTCCACCAATCCGGAATCATGCGTGTGGAAACAATGGCTGAACTGTTCGACTTAGGTCTTGCATTTTCAAAAGCGCCACTTCCAAAAGGAGATAAAGTGGCAATTATTACCAATGCAGGTGGTGGAGGAGTACTTACCGTAGACGCAATGGAAAAAGCCGGTTTGCAACTCGTTGAATTTGATGAAGAAACCACTGCAAAATTACAAGAATGCGTAACTGATGAAGGAAGTGCCAAAAACCCTATTGACGTATTGGGTGACGCACCGGTAATCAGATACAAGGAATCATTAGAATTGGTATTAGGCTACGAAGATGTTGACAGCTTAATCGTTATGGTCTGTCCAACAGCATCCGCTGACCCTGATGGAATTGCAGAAGCAATCATTGAAGAGAAAAAGAAATTCGACAAACCTGTCATTGTCGTTAACATGGGAGGACCAACATTTGTTGATGCAAACGACGCATTAAGGGACAACGGAATACCTACTTACGTATTCCCTGAAACTGCAGTAAAAGCTTTAGAAGCAATGGTCAAGTTTGCAGGATTGGAAGAACGCAAATACGACGATGTCATTGACAAGATTGACGATGTCGACAAAGACGCTGTAAAAGCAATTTTCGACAAAGTTAAAGCAGACGGAAGAGATACACTCCTTGGTAGTGAAGCATATGCAGTGGCTGAAGCCTATGGAATTTCAGCAGCACCAATTAAACTGTCTACAAGTGCTGATGAAGCGGCCGAACTTGCTGAAGAGATGGAATTCCCTGTTGTACTTAAAATCGCATCCGATAAGATTTTACACAAATCCGATATCGGCGGTGTAAAAGTGGGAATCAGTTCAGCAGAAGAAGCAAAAGCAACTTATGAAGAAATCATTGCTAACGCCAAAGCAGCTCATCCGGACATTGTTCCTGACGGTGTTGAAGTGCAAAAAATGATGGATTCCGGTGAGGAAGTCATTGTAGGTATGATTCGTGACAAGCAATTCGGTCCTATGATTGCATTCGGTATGGGCGGAATCTATGTCAACCTTATTGAAGACGTATCATTCAACCTTGCAAAAGGCATGAGCTCACAGGAAATCGAAGAGCAAATCGCATCAACCAAAGTATCCAAATTGCTTGAAGGATACCGTGGAGAAGCACCTTGCGATGTTGAAGAAGTCAAAGAAGCCATTAAAAGAGTGGCCAGATTAACCTTAGACTTCCCAGAAATATCAGAGCTTGACATAAACCCAATCTTCGTTTACGAAGAAGGTTCATCCGCTTTAGATATTAAAATCAAATTATAATTTCTCATATGAGAAATTAACTCTTTTTTTCTTTTTATTCTATATCACTGTGATTAATATGTATGGCGAAATTGATTTAGAAAGCTATACCATTTCAATTATAAGATTAAACACCGCTTTTCAGAAATTGGAAAATTCGGATTCCATTCAGGAAATTAAAGCATTGCTTGAAGAGAGTCTGGATGATTTGGAAAAACTATACAGGGAGATTGTGGATGACCTGAACAATGACGAGGTCAACATCAATGAATATTACATGTTTTTCCAGAATGGAAAGCAGACTTTCCCACAATATATCGAAGCATTGGAAAGCA
>CADBHR010000131.1 GCA_902794475.1 uncultured Methanobrevibacter sp.
AATTGAATTGCATCCATATCTTAAAACCAGAATTGTGTCTTATGATGGTGAATTGAAGCAGAAACGATGTGATGATGCAGTCATTGATGATATTGAAATTGTTGAGGTCGAAAGCATCAGCGATGAGGAGATTATTAAAAATGATGTTGGCCCGATTTCTTTAGAAAACAGTCAACTATTTAAATTTAAAATATACAAAACTCCTGATGAGGTGGTGCTGTTCTCTAATTTCCACCATATAATTACTGATGGGGTATCACAGAATAATCTGTTCCGTGATATAGCAGATGTCTATGAAAACAGGGTCATTGAAGAGGAGATAGTGGACGGTTATACCTACAGCCTTCTTGAAAAAGAATTGGAAGCTAGCGAAAGGTATCAGTCTGCGAAAGAATTTTTTGACGATAAGTTGACTCAAGGATTTGAATCTACCGTTTTAACTCCAGATCTCAATGGGGACCTTGAAGAGGGTAAAATAATATATTTCAATGAAACTATTGATTCGCAATTGATTAACGAGTTTTGTAATGATAATTCAGTAAGTAAGAATACTTTATTTATCTCAAGTGTAATATTGGGCCTTAACAAGTTCACATTCTCCGATAAGACATTGATGACAACCATATTCAATGGCAGATCCTCTCCGAACTATTTCAATACTCAGGGATTCCTGGTTAAAACCATTCCATTCCTGATCAATAATGAAAATAGGAAATTATCAATCATGGATTTCATCAAATCCGTTGACCAAACATGGAAAGATATCTTAAAGAACAGCATATATCCATATACTAATATAGCTGAGAAATATCAATTAAAACCGGAATTTTTCTATGCTTATAATGAATTTTTAGGATCAGATGAATTGAAAGTAAACAATAAATCTTACAGGCCTCGGGAATTGGCTGATGCTGAATTGATTACTGTTGATTCCAAAATCACCTTATCCATTTTTGATAATGGGGATGAGTTCAAAATTCAATTGGCATATAATGACGAGCTATACAGTGAAGATTACATCAAAACATTCATAGACTCCATAAAGTATATTTTAGCCCAGTTCACTGAAAATGATGTGGATACATGCAGAATCTGTGATGTGGCACTAAAAGACGATGACGGATTGCATAAATTCAATGAGGTTGAAATTCCATTCCTACACAAGTGCTTTGAAATGCAGGCGAGTGAAACTCCGGATAATCCTGCTCTGGTTGCATCTGATGCCAGACTGACTTATGCTGAACTCAATCAGAAAGCCAATCGTATAGCCAATGCTCTTATAAGCAGGGGAATTAAACCTAATAGTAATGTTCTGGTAATGCTTCCAAGAACCAGCAATCTTATTTCGGCAGTATTGGGTGTCCTTAAAGCGGGCTGTACATTCATACCTATGGATATAAATTATCCTAAAGGAAGGATTGAATATATTTTCGAAAACAGTAACGCAGACTATTTGATTTCAGATGGGTACATGGAAAATTCGATTGATGTTGAGGAATTGCTTGAAGAGGAAAATGTTGAAAATCCTAATGTTGACATCAATCCTGATGATTTGGCATATATGATTTATACTTCAGGGTCAACTGGAAATCCTAAGGGAGTAATGACCAGTCATAAAAACATCACAAGCCTATTTTCCAAAATTGAAGACAGTCTGGTTTATAAGGCATATTCTAAGATGAAAAAGACACTTGCGCTTTCAACAGTGGCCTTTGATGCGTTTTTACTTGATTTCATGGTTCTGACCTACGGTTCGGAGATGGTGTTGGCCAATGACAGTGAAATAAAAAACATTAAGGAATTGGTGGAATTAATTAAACGGGAAAAACCGGAGACCCTTACATTCTCTGCACCTTCAAGGTTTAAGCAATATCTGGAATATGATGAATTTGTCGAACAAATGCCTAATCTCAGGTATATCGCTATTGGTGGAGAGATGGTGCCTGAGGACCTGATTTATCGTCTCCTGGAATATCCTGAGTTGGATGTGTATAGTATTTATGGTCCGACTGAAACAACTGTAATATCTAATGGTCATAAAATGGCTGTGGGGGAAGAGGTTAATATTGGAAAATCTCTGAACAACTACATAACTGAAGTAAGGGATATCGATGGAAAATTGCTGCCTTCAGGAGTGATGGGTGAGCTGTACATTGGAGGAAATGGTGTAGCTAGAGGATATTACAAACTGCCTGAAAAAACCGATGAGAAGAGGATTAAGAATTGAAATTGGAGAAATTGAATCAAATATCGCCAGATTCCCACATGTCAGACAGGTTGTTGTTCTAATTAAAAGAATCAATGATGTCGAACATTTGTGTGCTTATTTCACTTCCGATGAAAATATAGACATAAATCTCCTGAAGAGATATTTGGGAAACAAGTTGACTGAATACATGGTTCCTACTGTGTTCATGCAATTGGATGAGATGCCTATATCTCCAAATGGTAAAACAGATATTAAAAGACTTCCAAAACCAAAATTAAACTTGGATTATGTTGAAGCTGAAAGCGAAACAGAGAAAAAACTGGTTGAATTTGTCTCATCCATTGCAGATACAACCAGATTCGGAATTACTGACGATTTATATGAACTTGGATTCACTTCATTGACCCTGATGAAATTAAATTCAATGATTTTCAATGAAACTAATGTAAATATCGACATTAATTCATTGTTCTCAAATCCGACAATCCAATCTCTTGCAGATAAGATTGACAATCACATTGAATCAGATATAGATATTGACGAAATCATTGAAACTGCAAAGGACACGGATTATTTCCCATTGACTGAAAACCAATTGGGAATCTACTATGAATGCATGCAAACCGAAAAAATCAAATATACGATGCCTATGGGAATACGGTTTGACAGCAATATTAACCCTAATAAGCTTAAAGAATCTGTTATTCAAACAATTGAGGCACATCCATATCTTAAAACAAGAATCATTAATACTGATGATGGAAAAATTTTGCAAAAAAGATGTGATGATGCTGAAATTGAAGACATAGAAATAGTTGAAATAGATTCCATCAGCAATGAGGAGATAATGAAAAGGGACATAAAACCTATTCCGTTGGATAATAATCAGTTATTCAGATTTAAAATCTATAAGACACCGGAACAGACCATATTGTTCAGTGATTTCCACCACATCATTACGGATGGAGTATCTTTGGACAATTTCTTCAAAGATGTGGCCAAAGCATATAAAGGTGAAGAAATAGAAAGTGAAATGATTGACGGATATGCATACAGCCTAATTGAGGAGGAAACTTCCATTAGTGAAGTTTCTGAAAAATTCTTCAAAAATCAATTCGCTAAAGGCATTGAATCAACTGTTTTAACTCCAAATATAAATGGTAACCCTGATATTGGAAATATCAAACTCGTTTCCGATGAAATCGGTTCCATTTTTATCAGGGACTTCTGCCAGGACCACTCAATAAGTCCAAACGTTTTATTCATGACGGCCATAATTTTATGCCTCAATAAATTTACATTTAGTGACAAATCATTAATTACAACAATCTTCAACGGTAGGGCAAACTCCAATTATTCCAATACGCAGGGAATGCTTGTTAAGACATTGCCTGTTATTGTAGATGGTGAAAATCGTGAAATGATGGTTGAAGATTACATTAAAATAGTCGATAAAGCATGGAAGGATGCATTGACTCATAGTAATTATCCATATACAAAACTTTCAGAGGACTATCAGTTAAAACCGGAATTCTTCTATTCATATCATGAATCATTAGTAAATGAACTGGAACTTGAAGGTAAGAGCTATAAAACTATTGACCTTGACGGTACAGTTTCCACCGATTATAAGGTAAACATGGATATCTTTGACGATGGAGAAAATATCAATGCATATATTGAATATAACGACCAAATTTATACAGAAGATTATATTAAAAAGTTCCTGTTTTCAATCAAATACATTTTATTCCAGTTCTTTGTAAACGATATGGACAAATTAAGAATATGTGACATTGAATTGGAAGAAGGTGAAACTCCAGTATTTGAAGAACTTGACAATCCAATTTTACACAAACGTTTTGAAAAACAGGTTATTGAGAAAGCGGATGATGTTGCATTGGTTGCAGGTGATGCCACTTTAACTTACTGGCAGTTGAATGAGAAAAGTAACCGAATTGCAAATGCATTAATCCGCAGGGGTGTAAAGCCAAAAAGCAATGTTCTTGTAATGCTTAATAGGAACAGCAATTTAATAGCTTCCATTTTAGGTGTTCTAAAAGCAGGATGTGCTTTTGTTCCAATCGATCCTGAATATCCTCAGGAAAGAATCAATTATATTTATGAAAACAGTCAGGCAGATTACATTATAAGCAATGAAACTTCCGATAGTTCATTGAATGTTGAAGAACTTCTTGAAGAGGAAAACATTACCAATCCTAATGTTGATGTTCTTCCAGATGACCTTGCATATATGATTTACACTTCAGGATCCACAGGCAATCCTAAGGGGGTGATGATTACTCATGAAAACATTTGCAATCAGGCTCAAAACCCTAAATCAACTTATGAGAGTCTTCTTTGTATTACAACAATCTCCTTTGACGTGTCTGTTGATGATATACTCACATCTCTTTCAAATGGATTGAAATTAATCCTGGCTGATGATATTCAAATCAGAAATGTTCCAGAGCTTATCAAGTTGATTGATGAGAATAAACCTGAAGTTTTAGAAATCACTCCTTCAAGAATCGGCTCTTATCTTGAATTAGAGGAATTCTGTAATGTGATTTCTTGTTTAAAATGTATTTTCCTTGGTGGAGAGCAATTTTCAGTAAAAGTTTATGAAAATTTAAGAAAATACAGTGATGCTGTTGTCTATAACAGTTATGGTCCAACAGAAACAACAATCACCTCAAACAACAAAGAGGTCACTGATGTAAACGATTTGACTGTGGGACCTCCTTTAACCAATTATGTCACTGATGTTCGTGACATTGATGGAAAATTGGTTCCTAATGGCGTAATGGGTGAATTATACATTGGAGGTATGGGCGTTGGAAAAGGATATTACAACATGCCTGAAAAAACCAAAGAATCATTCTTAACAGTCAATGGCATTCCATATTACAAGAGTGGTGATTATGCTATTGAACTTCCAAATGGCGAAATTGACATTAAAGGAAGAATTGACAATCAAATTAAATTAAGAGGATTGAGAATAGAAATTGGTGAAATTGAAACAAATATTGGCCAATATCCAGATATAAGGCAGGCAGTTGTTGTAATTAGAGAGATTAACAATGTTGATCATTTATGTGCATATTACACTGCTAATAGTGAAATTGACACTGATGATTTAAAAGAGTTTTTAAAAGACAGGCTTACCAATTATATGGTTCCAACCGTGTTCATGCAACTAGATGAAATGCCTCAAACACCAAATGGAAAAACGGATACTAAAAAGCTTCCGGAACCAAAAATGGACTTGAATTATGTGGCGCCAAAAACAAAACTTGAACAAGAAATTTGTGCAATATATTCGTCCATATTGAATATAGAAACTGTTGGTGCAGAAGATAATTTCTTTGAAATTGGAGGAACATCTCTTGTTGCGTCAAAATTAATTATTGAACTGCTTAAACAAGGATATGCTGTAAGATATGATGATATATTCAGGAAGAAAACTCCTAAAGCACTAGCAAAATTATTGTCTGGTGAAAGCGGTTCCGAAGAGGAGTTGAATATAGAAGAGGACATCATCAAAAACTATGATTACAGTGAAATCAATGAGCTTCTCGAAGAAAATACCCTGGAAAACTTCTTTGATGGTGAAAACCTGAATCTGGGCAATGTCCTATTGACCGGAGCTACAGGATTTTTAGGAATCCATATCCTATATGAATTCCTCAAGAATGAGGAAGGAAAAATCTATTGTATGTTAAGGAAAGGCAAATTTGATTCATGTGAAGAACGTTTAATTGATGTGATGAATTATTACTTTGATGAAGATTTCACTGACCTGATTGGATCACGTATCTTCATAATCGAAGGGGACATAACTGAAATTGATGACTTTAAAAAGCTTGAAGATGAACCGATTGATACAATAATAAATGCTGCAGCACTTGTAAAACACTATACTGCCGATGATTATATATTCAGGGTAAATGTCGATGGTGTAATCAATGGGCTTAAGTTTGCCCAAACAAGGAATAACATAAAATACGTGCAAATATCAACAATCAGTGTCCTTTCATCATACTCTTTAAATGAAGGGGCATATCCGAATCTGGAATACTGTGAAAGAACATTATATTACGAACAGAATTTGGGAAATAAATATATTTGCAGTAAATTTTTAGCTGAAAGGTCAGTTTTACAAGCGGCGACTAAAGGGCTCTCAGTAAAAATAATTAGGGTAGGAAACTTGATGAGCCGTTACTCAGATGGTATGTTCCAGAAAAACTATGATACAAATGCATTTTTAAATAACATAAA
>CADBHR010000132.1 GCA_902794475.1 uncultured Methanobrevibacter sp.
CAAAACTAAAAAATGGGCCCGACGGGAATTGAACCCGCGACAACAAGGTTAAGAGCCAAGTGCTCTGCCAGACTGAGCTACGGGCCCATGTGAAAAATTTTTTTTACAAAAATTCAATACTAATGTTATGTCATTTACTATATTTAACTATTTTGTTTTTTTTAGAACTCGGGGTAATTAGAATATTTTCATATATTCAGAAGAAAATATACTAAGATGCACAGGCATACAATTTAAATGAAAAGAAAAGGCGGATATTACATACGACGAAACTGGGACTCTCACATTGCCACACACAACAACCATGAGAGGGATGCGGCTAAAAATATTATTAATAAAGAATTATAAATCGTCGGGGCGACGGTGCAGTAAAAATTTCCAAAATAAAATACATTTTTTTGGTTTGCGAATCCCTATCCTCTAAATGGCAGGAAAGTTCAATTATAATTCATAATCTTCACAAAACTTTCCAAAGGATACGGAATGTCCTAAAGTAATATTCAACATACCCTTCACTATCAAAATCACCAACAATTCCTCCTCCGCTGTCCATAAATTCTTCGTAGCAGTGTCTGCATTTCAAATCACAATATTTGCCGCGAACTGTTTTATTCTTTTCTATTTTACTATTCATTTCTTTTTCTTTTGTGATTCTGACGTTTTTTTGTTCTTCGTTAGCTTTTTCTAATTCTTTTTTTATGAGGTATTTAAGTTCTTCCTCACTTTTTTCTTCCTTTTTATTGATTAGTTTGTCTTTTATATTTTCTTTAATGGAAATTACATATAGCGGACTAATATTGTTTTTTCTTATTTCTGATCGGATTTCTTCTGATTCAAATATTTTATCAATTGTTTTTAATTTTTTCTTTTTTTCTTTTTTCTCTTTAGCTATTCTTTCTCTTTCTTTTTCTATACTGTCGTTGACTGATTTTAATAAACTTTTCTTTTGTTTTATATCAGATTTATCTATTTTAGCTCCACAGTTTATGCAGAAATTATCATCTTTTTTTATTTTAGCTCCACAATTGGTGCAGATATTGTCCTCTTTTTCTAATTTTGTTCCACAGTTTATGCAGAAATTATCATCTTTTTTTATTTTAGCTCCACAGTTCATGCAAAAATTGGCCATATTACATCATTTCCAAAGTCTTCTTAAAGAAATTTCAGTTAAAAAACTTATTTATAGATTTTGCATGTTTTAATATTTTTTTAACTAAAAAGCAAAGTCAACCCATAAACAAAAATATTATGCAAAACTATTAAAAAGACTTAAATATTACTTCCAAGTTATTATTATTATTTGGTGAGGGTATGGAAAAATTATATAAAATTATTTTAATTTCTTTCATTGTTCTAATGGTTATTGTAGGGGCATTTCTTTTAATGGGTAATTATTCACATGTTGGTGAGGGACAGTCATATAATGCAACTGCATTATCAAATAACCTTTCAGTAAATATGGACAATTGGCGATATGATGAAACAAACGATATTTATTATCAGATAGGACTGGTATACTGTATGAATCCAGAAAATGTGACTTATGAATCCTGCGGAATATACGTGCCAGGCAAATACTTTGATGGAACTAAAATTTCAAATGGGACATATGTCTGTAAAATTAACGAAAGTGCAAAGGTTGGAAACTACACTGCCGGTTCTGCACCTATTGTAATGCCTGTAAATACTCCACGTTATTCTGCATGCACCGCACCTACCAGCTACAAGGCAGATAAAGTTAAGGCCTATACTGATGAGGGTTTCATTTATCTGGATGCGGGATGCAGGGGAAAAGGCAATGCACAAGCACCTGATGGAGTGGTTGACCTGAAATCCGCCATAACTTATTATAGGTTTAATGGCGATGTACTGCCTGGAAACAATGAGAAAATTTTTGCCTTTGGACATAGTGGAGGAGGAGCTCAATCTGCAATACTTGGCGCTTCTGGAAACAGTGAATTATATAATCCGTATCTTGAGGATATTGGTGCTGCAATGGTTGATAAAAATGGAAATACATTATCAGATGCCATTGAAGGTTCAATGTGCTGGTGTCCAATAACAAACTTTGATACAGCTGATGGGGCATACGAATGGAATATGGGACAATATGTAAGAAGTTCAAATACATTTGCAGGCGCCTTAAGCAATGATTTGGCAGAAGAATATGCCGTTTACATCAATGAGTTAGGCCTCAAAGATCCAAACGGAAACACACTTGCTCTTAAAAAAAGTAAAGAGGGAGTTTATGCTTCAGGCAGTTACTATGATTATATGTTAGATGTCACTGAAGAGTCATTGAACAATTTTTTAAATGATACAACATTTCCATATACCTCAAGTTCTGATGCTATGGAGGGTATGGGGGATAATGCACAATCAGATGATGGTGAAATGCCAACTAAACGCAATGTTTCAGATTCATCAACAACTTATAAAACCGCAAAAGACTACATCAATTCCCTTAATGGAAAAAATACTTGGATTGAGTATGATTCAAGTACAAATACTGCTAAAATAACCAGTCTTAAAGCATTTGTAAAACATTGCAAAAATCCATCTAGGCCCGTACCTGCTTTTGATTTTTTGAATCGTTCCCATTTTGAAAACAAATTGTTCAGCCTTGATGCAAAAGGACCCTCACATTTCGATAAAACACTAAGTGACCTGCTTAACAACAACAGTAAAAAATACTCCAAATACACTGATTACTCAAAAAATTACGCTAAAGAATACCGCGAGGATTTAGCTTCAAAAGACAGCTTAAACAACAGCATGGAAACTCGTGTGAACATGTACAATCCAATGTATTATCTATGCGATTATTATGATGGTGCAGGAAGCTCAGATGTGGCTAATTACTGGAGAATTAATACGGGAATCGAACAGGGAGACACTTCACAGTGCGTTGATGTTAATTTATATTTGGCTGTTTTAAATAAAGTCGGCAAGGATAATGTTGATTTTTCAACAGTTTGGGATCAAGGACATATTCGAGCTGAAAGAACTGGTAGTTCCACCAGCAATTTCATTAACTGGGTAAATGATTGTTTAAACTAAAAAGAGTGAATAATATCTAAAAAATGAAGGATTAAGATTAATCCTGAAAAAAATAATAAAAACAATCCCTGTAAGGGATTGTCATGGCCTGAGGTGCGCAGGTATAGGCTCTAAAATAATAACATTTCGCTCAGTAAAAAGCATGTTAAATAATCGAGAATCCCAACTTCTTAAAAGTTGGCGGAAGTTCAATTTATTTGATAGTAAATAAAATTAAAGGAAAAATAATTAAAATAAAATTAAAAAATAGTAACTTCGTGTCATACAAGTAATTATATTCAAAGTCACTAGAATACTTTTTCTGTTAGATAATTCGTTATATCATTAATCCATTTTGAAAGAACTGAATCAAGTTTAGTGTCTACTATCCAAATCCATAATTTTTCAATTGTTAATCTTCTAATAATGTCTATTCCACTACAAACCATATAAACTATAATTGGTATAGCAATTGCCATTAAAATTAAATAAGGAGTGGTAAAAAGAACTAAAATTAAAAGGAGGCCATGTAAATCCACCAACTATACGGTTTCCATGAATTAAATAAACACCTAATCACTGCCTGCTATATAATTAATGTATTTATTTGAAAATTCTTTTCGTTTTAGGAATATTAAAAATAAAAATATTGATGCAGTTAAAGCAAAAAATTTATTTTCATAAAAGAAACTCATGTATAATGTGTTATCTAAAACATTGGTCATTGGTAAACTCCAATATAAATGAGCAGTACTATTTAAATCTAAAAATCCGAAAATGCAAGTTCCAATAAATACTATAATTACAGAAATAACAAAACCACTTATTAATTTATTATAAGTAAGTTTATCCATGTTTACGTATAAACGAATATAACTGCCTATTAGATATAGTACAAAGAACCAAATTAATGGTGAATACTGGAAATTATTGCCTACAAATACATCTTGAGCAGGATAAGTTGTCATCGGAGGAAGAATGGTAGGGAATACAGACCATAAAAGCACTGATAATAATATTAATTTGATAAATGTATTTTTTGAAATTCCATTAATAAATTTATTTAAGAATGGAGAAAATAACATCAATAAAATATAACAGGTTACAAACCAGTATAGATCATGGCTGATAGGTAAAAGAGAAGCTCCAACAGTAGGGATTGATAAAACTTCTGGAGTTAAAAATAGGATACCAATCGCTAAAAACAAAAATGAATAAAAATAAACTTCTCCTCCAAGAATTAATAATTTTCTAAGCGTAAATTTAGATTTAATCATGAAATAAGCCGAAATTAAAATAAAAAGATTCACGCCCATTTTACCAAACATTGTTATAAAATATAAAACAAAAGTATTAAGATTGTCAGCAACAAATGGGAGTCCATCCAGCGCAAATGTCACTAAATGATGGGCTATGATAAAAATCATAGCAATGATTCTTAAAAGTTCTAAATTTGAATTTCTCTGGCTATGATTCATATATGTATTTTAAAAAAATATTATATAAATGTTTATTTAATATACATGATAACAGAAATTATTTAATTTTAAATATTATTCATTTTCTCCTTAAGTTTTTTATCTAAATAATGCAAGAATACCATGACCTCTTCAAGGTCGTGGATGAATTGCATAAATAGGATTGAGAATACTTTTCAAATGCTCTCTCTTTAAATTTAAATATTGTTGTAATTAAATTACTAGATAACAATCACATAATGATTGTTGAACCGATGGTTCAGCGGGGATTGCCTAGAAAAGACTCAATTAACCCATTGAGCAAAATTCAATGTAACTTAATTATTAGTAGGGATAGCTATTAATTATATATAACTTAAAAATTAAACCATTAATTAAATAAAATTATTTGGAGAGAGGTTATATGAAAACTCATGTGATAGTTGTATAACTTTTCTCTCTACAATACTTTTTTAGAACTAATAATAATTAAATATTTTCTATTCCCATAAATTCCATTACTTATTTTATATAAATAAAATTACAAATGATCTAATCGTGAGGAAGATGCAAACCTGATTATTATGGAATTTTGAAAAATAGAATTAATAAAACATTGTATTAACTTTTTGT
>CADBHR010000133.1 GCA_902794475.1 uncultured Methanobrevibacter sp.
GTCACATCAGATTTTCCATAATTTAGCAAAAATATCACATCAACATGTTCATCATAAAACAGCTTTAAAGAATCACTGGGAACCAATTTGCGTGAAATATCAATGACATTTTCCAGATTGGCATCAATAACTGCAGTGCGACCCATTGTTCCGCCAAGCCTTGCAGAAACATCACCATATGTCCCGAGCAATTCAATCAATCTTAAAGCATATCCGGAATCAATTATATTCGGACCATGAACCACAACACCAATTCTCATTTGTTCACCTTAATTCTTTTTTTAAAAATCCGAGATCCACATATTTCACAATCGTCAAATGGATAATCCTCATCATATTCTTTTTTACAACCTTCACAGACTTTTTTCCAATTGTATATTCCCTTGATTCCATCAGTTATAACTCCCGAATAGGGAATGTCCATGATTTTTAAAGTATTTTGAATAGTATAATCATCACTGATTACCTTAACGTTGTGGCCTTCTTCACGAAGCATATATGCAAGTGAAATTAACTTTTTGTCAGGAAGTGATAACCTTAAAATATCACCCGAAACAGATATAATATCATTAACACAAGATATATAATTGTAAGGTACATCTTTTATACATAACTTGCCTTGCTCAAGTGCCATGTCAAATGTTAATTTAGATTTGAAATCTTTAATTTCGGAAGCAATCTCAGGAACTGTGAAATTATTATCAGAAATAATTTTAAAACCATTAATAAAAGCGGATGCGTCCAATACATAAGTAATTTCCATGAGATTATATTTGGATTTATAAATTAATAAAACTTAACTATCCAAAAATTCACAATTTGCAATCCATACCGAATAAATTTGGAATAACTTTGGAATAAATTTGGAATAACTTCCGAAAGAAAACTGAATAGATTCGGAATAAGTTATGAAAAACATTGGAATAACTTTGGAATAAAATTTGAAGAAATTTGGAACATGTTTTGAAAAAGTTATTTAAATTCCAACGAGTAAACTAACATTAACGAGAAATTTTAGAGAAAAAATTTCTACAAAATGACTCTTGGAGGATCAAAATATGAATATCACAGACAACATTGACAATGATATTAAGTTTCTTGCAAAATCCGAAATAAGGCTAAAAATTCTAGGTGAATTAGATAAAAGACCAAATAATGTTCGTGGCATTGTTAAAAAAACCAATATAGCTTATAGCTCCGTTTCAAGCAATATTGGTAAATTAGAAAGCAACAACTACATATCAAAGGTTGAAAACAAATATTATATCAATCCAATGACACAAGTCTATTTCAAAACTCTGATGGACTTTAAAAACAGCGTTGAATTGGTGAATAACTATGATGCATTCTGGAACAAACATAATTTGAATCAGCTGAGCATCACATCAATAAAAAGAATCACTGATTTGAAAAATTCAGAACTCATCGAAACAACACCTATTGATATCTACAAGACACACAACACTATTAAAAATCAAATCATGGATTCAAAGAATGTGAAAGCAATATTTCCATATCTGCACCCAGAATATCCAAAGTTAATTGAGGGCGTTTTGAAGAATAATGGAACCGTGGAATTAATTGTGCCCGAAAGCATATTTAAAGAGCTTATATTTCGCGTCAATGATGATGTGAGAAAAAAAGCCGTCAGGCATAAAAAGCTAAATGTCTACCGTTTCAAAAATGATTTGAATTTATATTTAACAATATGTGATGAAAATATGAGTTTAGGACTATTTAAAAATGATGGAAGCTTTGACCAAAACAGGGTTTTAGTCGCCAACGATACTAAATCCCATAATTGGGCTCAAGAATTATTTAACCATGTGAAAAAGCAGGTGAAATCATGAGTGCTGTAGAAACAAAAAAAGAATTGAGCAAAGAATTCAGCGGCATCAAATACATATTAACCTCAGGCATGAGATCAAAACTTCTTTTAGCCATTTATGACGGACCCAAAAATTTGGACGAATTAAGGAATGAATTGAAAAAACCATCTGCTACAATATTGCATGGATTAAAAGAATTAGAATCTATTAATCTAATCCGTAAGGTTCAAAAATATTATGAACTCACATCAAACGGTTTTTTATTAACAACAAATATGGTCAAGCTTATAGAGAATTGGTATGCCATAAACAAAAACAAATTGTTCTGGAATAGCCATGATTTGGACGGCATCCCCGATGATGTGCTGAAAGACATTTATCTTTTAAAAAATGCGGAATATGTCGCATCAAC
The DNA here is from genome assembly GCA_902794475.1 of uncultured Methanobrevibacter sp. Taxonomy (GTDB): domain Archaea; phylum Methanobacteriota; class Methanobacteria; order Methanobacteriales; family Methanobacteriaceae; genus Methanocatella. Next base: position 2,242 of record CADBHR010000133.1, read on the forward strand.
AACTAGCGACTTATCAAATGCATTTAACACATACATCAAAGTTATTTCAAAAGCAAAAAAATTAAAAATAATCCTTCCAATTTATTCAGAAAACCATTTCAAACATTTAATAAAACTGTTAAACGGCAAAAAATTGAAAGAATTGGAACTTGTGGTTAGTGAAGAAATCTTAAATTCAATAGAAGAAAACGAACTGCTTAAAAAAGAATTGATCAATAGCAAAAAAGTGAAAATAAAATGTATCGAAAGAAAATTGAAATTCTTTTTAACTTACAGTGAAGAATTTATGTCACTAACCCTGTTCTTTAAGGACGGTCATTATGATGATTCGCAACTTTTGATTGCAAAAGACAAAAATGCAATCAAATGGGCGAAAACTCTCGAAAAAAGCATTTAAAAAAATAAAGGAGGTGAATTAATGGCAAGTTCTCAGAAAACCTTGGTTGACTGGGGTTTTGTTGATATAAAAGATAGAGAACTTTGGAACTTTTTAGTTGGAAGAAAAGGAGGTAAAACAAGTATTTTGATATTAGACCTGATACTTGAAAAACCTTATAACAAAAATCAGCTAGCAACACAATTAGGATTTGACTACAATACAATAACTTATCACATAAAAATTATGTGTGACCATGACTACATTAAAGGAGAAAAATTTGAAAAAAGTGTCTTCTATTATCCCACTGAAAAATTTAATAAGGTCCATGATGAATATAAATTATTAAAAGAATATGTATTAAACAAATAAATTCAACATAGGGGAAAGTTAATATGAAAAGTGAAACTACTGAACAGCACAAAAGCGAATCATCTACTGACATTTCCTGTGGAATAATAACTCTTAGTGACAGTAGAAAATCTGAGAAATTAGATTTATCCGGAAAGATTATCTCTGAAGAAATCGAATCAAGATATACATTAAAAGCTAAAAATTTAATTCCCGATGAAAAGGAAGAACTAATAAAAACAATTGATAAACAAATTTTCGAGGGTGTTGATGTGATTTTGACAACAGGAGGCACAGGTTTGGATACCCGTGACATAACTGTTGAAACAGTAGAATCACTTTTCGAAAAAAAAATTGATGGGTTTGGAGAACTATTTAGAGTTAAGTCTTATGAGGAAATCGGTTCTGGAGCTCTTCTTTCAAGAGCCACAGCCGGAATCTATAAAAAGACACTAATATTTTCCATGCCCGGATCCCCTAATGCAGTTAAAACAGCATTAAGTCTGATTATAGATGAACTCCCTCATTTTGTTCATCATGTCAATAAATGATGAAATTAACTTTCATCATTTTTTAATCAAAAAATTCATTGACAGTTATTAAAGGCTCTAAAGTTATTCCTACTTTTTCAAACTCTTCAATAGCTCCTTCTTGCCTATCTACCACTACAAATGCCCTAACCACATTTCCTCCATTATCCTGAATGGCTTTTATTGCTTTTAAAAGTGAACCTCCAGTGGTGGAAACATCTTCAACTACAATCACATCATCATCCTGGTTTAACTCACCTTCAATTAATTTGGATGTGCCGTAGCCTTTCTTTTCCTTACGGATCATTAATAAGGGCAATTTGGATTCCAAAGATACCGCAGTAGCGATTGGAACTGCACCTAAAGCCGGCCCTGCAACCTTATCAATGTTTTGCCCAGAAATCTTTTCTGTAATCAGTTTTGAAATGGTGGACAATATTTCAGGCTCAGTGATTGCCTTTTTCATATTGATGTAGTAATTACTTTTCTTTCCTGAGGATAATGTAAAATCACCTTCAAGAAACACTTCATTTTCCTTTAATAATTCAATTAAATACTCTTTTGAAACCATTATAAATCATCTTCGCCTTTTAGTAAAATTTTATCGCCAATAACCTTAACAAGTTCCATCGGAACTAGATTTTCACTAGCTTTGATTTGTTCTGAAAATCCGGTCTTTTTAAGCACCAAATCAGTAATTTCATAGGTATGCTTATCTAAAATAACATCAGAAACTTTACCTACAATTTGAATATCTGCATCGAGAACTTCTTTTCCAAATAATTCATCTCTTATTCTCATAAAAAACACCTTTTTAATATTAGATAGTTTCTAATAATAATTAATTGTTTCTAAAAAACAAGACGAAAAAGCAAAATTGTATTAAATAGTAACAATATACTAACAATATCGAATTAGATGGTGAATATATGG